>JBDQHQ010000136.1:0-5695 GCA_040264795.1 Akkermansiaceae bacterium
GTGCCAGAGCACCCTCACTAAAGCAGATCAGGCTCATGAATTTGCCACAAGGGTTGCCGAAGACGTGCCCGAAACCGCTTGGGTCCGTGACCGGATTTTCCATGGCAGCAAAAAGCGTGTAGCTGGTACCCAGGCTGATGACCATCTTGCCAGGCGAGGCGGCGCCCATGCCAACGAGGCTGCAGGGGTTGTCGCCTGACCAGAGAGCTACTTTGGCTTCCGGATTGAATTGGTATTTCTCCACGAAGTAAGGAGAAATATTGCCGGCGATGGTTGAGGAAGGCTTGAGAGAGGGTAGTTTGTCAGCGAGTCCTTCAGCCGTGATGCTGACAATCTCCGCATCCCAGTCTTCCGAACTTAGGTTCATCAGGTTCATGCCGGCACCATCACCATAGTCAATGCTGACGGATTTGCCCGCCAGGACAGAGGCGTGAAACGAACTATTGAGGTGGACGTGTGCGGTGTCATGCCAAGCCTCGGGTGAAAGTTTTGAAAAACGGCGGATCTGGGCACCTGAGAAACGTTGGGTGGCGGTTGATCCGGTGCGCCTGCACATCTCTTCATCTCCACCGATGGCAGAGGCCATTTCCTCGCACTCTTCTGCTGTGGAGCTGTCCATCCAGATAGGGGAGAGCGGGCGGCTGAGGCAGGGGCCGAGTTGGTCCTTGAGGCAGCTGGAACTCTGCAAGCTTGCCAAGGTCGAGTTAAAGTGATCGTTGAGATAGACGGTGGCGTGCTGCTGACCGGAGCCGGATACGGCCTCAATGGCTGACAAGTCGGCCCCGCTTTCGACCAGCCTTGCCAGCAGTAGGTCAAGGGCCTCAACCCACATTAGCGGATTAGAAAAAACCTCACCGGGTAAGTCACCGTGAATGAACCCGGACGAGGTTTGGTAATGGGGGAGATCAGCTTCGAAATTGACCGATGCCTCTTGAATAATCGCGCCTGTACGCGCGTCAATGATGAGTGCCGAAAAGCTTTGCGTGGAGCAATCAAGTCCAAGGAACATATATCGATCAGGTTTGGTGAAGAGGTTTGGTGAGGAGGTATTGGGAGAAACGCCTTCCCTGATTGAGCAGGGAAGGCGTTGATTAAGTATTCTGTGAGCTAGACAGGTTGAAGCTTAGAACTCATCAGCCTGGGCGACGGGTCTTTCCTCACCACTTGCGATTTCGACGGGCTTATATCCACCCTTGGCTCTGAAGTAGAAGATCAAGAACAGGTAGATGACTGCCATAGCTCCGGGAATCAGGGAGTCCACCTTCAAAGTGCGGCGGTTACCCTCAATGTCAGCATCGACGACCGTCGTGATTTCAGGCGTAAGTTTGGCTGCCAGGTCAACGACCTCTTCCTTGGTGTCGCCACTATCAACAAGCTTCTTGGCTCCGGCGATTTTTTTAGCTTCCTCAAGACGCTTTGCGTCGATGGCCTCGACGGCCTCAAATTGCAGGAAGCTACTCTTCGTCTCGGTGTTTTTCCAGTCTGCATAGAGAGCAGCGTCAGCTTTGTTAAGCTCTTCAGCTGCGTAGCGGTCTTTGAAATAGCCGAGTCCGGGGGAGCCGATGAGTCCAGCGGACATCATGCCGATACCACCCATAAGGCTCATGGCGACGGCACCCGTGGCAGGGAAGCGGTCTCCGACCACGGCGAGCATGGTAGGCCAGAAGAAGGTCTTACCGATTGCGTAGACAAGCAGAGCGCCAAGGGCAGGACCAAAGGCGGTCACTGCAGATACGAGGTTGAGACCCACACAACCCAGGACAGCGCAGATGAACAACAGGCTGATTGGGTTGAGTCCCGCTTTTTCCTCAATGAAGTGTGCGCAGAAACGAAGCAGGAACATGACCAGAGAGGTGAATACGAAGAGCATCTTGCCCTCCTGCTCACTGAGAATGGCTCCCGTGATATTCTGAATCCAGCCATCCGTGCCGAGTTCAACGGCACCTACGAGGGCGTGGGTAATGAACAAAACAAAGATCAGCCAATGACCCATGGAGAACTTGGTCATCGAGCCAATAGCCAGTAGGGTAGCAAGGCCAATAGCCAGGGAGATCATGCGTGGTGCACTGGAACCAGCTTCAAAGAATGGTGCCAGAGTTCCTTGGAAGAAAAGGTAAAGCATGAAGGAGACAACCAGGCCTCCGAGGATACCGACGTCCTTGAGCATCTCTCCGAATTTGAGTCCCTTTGCAGATGCTTCGGACTGAGGGAATTTTTGTCCCATGAACATGACACCGTATACGAGTGTGGGAACGAGATAGAGTGCCAGCTGGCCTTTCCAGCCCCAGCCACCATCGCCACCGAGGAACCAACCAACCATGCCGCCGAGGATCATGCCCAGAGGCCATGATGCATGCAGAATGTTGAGGTAGTGGTTGCGATTCTCAGGGAAGAGCGTTGCAACCAATGGGTTGGCAACGGCTTCAAGGGTTCCGTTTGCCAAGGCAAATACGAACATGCCCCAGAAGAGGAATTGGTAAGCTGTGTCAGCGTCCTGACCTTGGGTAGCACCAAAGGTGATGAAGGCGGAGACAAGGTGGAAAAGGAACGCTGCCATGACAAGTTTGCCATAGCCGATCTTATCCACGACAACCCCGCCGATCATGATGCCAAAACAGAAGCCGGTAAAACCAGCTCCGCCGATGGCACCCAGCTGGGCTCCACTGAATCCAAAATCAGCAGCCCAGTTGGCAAAGATGCCACCTCGAATGCCAAAACCCACACCCGCGGCAAGAATGGCTACAAAGCCTGCCCAGAGGAGTCGTTTACGATGTATTTCGTTGTTATTACTCATATGTTATAATGTTGTGTCTGGTCGCACTTTCCTTAATGAATGTGCGCTTGGGATTATCTACGTGGAAAAAAGCCATTAGGCGAGATAATCATTGATAATATTTTCCAGCATTTCCTGGCGGCCGCTGGGCAGCTGAGGAGCCTCAATGCCCTGCGCGTGAGCATCCAATGCATCCAGACTGGTAGAGCCGGCTTCGATCTCAGCTCCAATGCCGGAGTCATACGATGCGTAGCGATCTTTCACAAAGCCAGACATGCGGCCATCCTCGATGATCTTGTTAGCGATTTTGAGGCCACGGGCGAAGGCGTCCATGCCGCCGATGTGGGCGTGAAACAGATCCTCGGGCTCGTGAGACTCGCGGCGGCGCTTGGCGTCAAAGTTCAGACCACCGGTGGTGAAGCCTCCCATGCCCAGAACGCGTAGCATGACCTGGGTGGTGTCATACACATTGGTGGGGAACTGGTCAGTGTCCCAGCCGATGAGCTCGTCACCGCGGTTGGCGTCAATACTGCCCAGCGCGTTGGCACCGATGGCGACATCGAGCTCGTGCTCCATGGTGTGACCAGCCAAGGTGGCGTGGTTGGTCTCGATGTTGAGCTTGAAGTGATCCAGCAGGTCATACTCACGCAGGAAGTTCAAACATGCTGCGGAGTCCGAGTCATACTGGTGGGTGGAGGGTTCACGCGGCTTGGGCTCGATGTAGAACTGGCCGGTGTAGCCGATCTTCTTGGCGTGATCCACAGCGAGGTGGAGCATGGCGGCAAGGTGGTCGAGCTCACGCTTCATGTCGGTGTTGATCAGGGTGGCGTAACCTTCACGACCTCCCCAGAAGGTGTAGCCCTCGCCCCCAAGGCGGTGGGTGGCCTCAAGGGCGTGCTTGATCTGGCTGGCACCGTAGGCAAAGACATCTGCCTGAGGTGAAGTGGCCGCCCCCTGAGCGTAGCGTGGGTGGCTGAACAGGCAGGCCGTGCCCCAGAGGAGCTTCTTGCCGGTTTCATTTTGGAACTTCTCGAGCTCTTCAACGATGCGGTCGAGGTTTTTGTGTGTTTCAGCTAGGGTGGCTCCCTCGGGAGAGATATCGCGGTCGTGGAAGCAGTAGTAGTCGATCTGGCTTTTCTCCAAGAACTCAAAGAATACAGGGATACGATTGAGCGCGTTCTGCAGGGACTCCGAACCATCATCCCAGGGCATCAGAGCTGTGCCAGCGCCAAAGGGGTCACCGAGCTCGTTGCGCATCACGTGCCAGTAGGCAGCGCCAAAGCGGAGGTGGTCACGCATGGTTTTATTACCGACTTTTTCATCGGGATTGTAGTGACGGAAGGCGAAGGGGTTACTGGATCCTGGGCCCTCGTATTGGAAGGCTGGTATGTTAGGGAAGTGTTCGGACATGGCGTTGTTAGTTATTGGTTCTTAGTTCTTAGTTCTTAGTTCTTAGTTCTTAGTTCTTAGTTCTTAGTTCTGCTGGAGGCACCCCGACAAGGTCGGCGGTTGGTTACTGGTTGGATTAAAATGATGTAGTGACAAGACCTTGTCATGGTAGGGCTTTGATGTCCATGGGGACAAGCGTCAATAATTTATCATATTTCGTCATTGAAAAACTCATTAGATAGCCCAGTATGAGCAGGTGAAAAACGTGCAAGCTATTGATTTTGATGGTTTTATTGAAGACTTACTACCGGGTCAAGTCGCTACGGCATTATTTCAAGCACTTCCCGGTGTCATTTTCTGGATGAAGGATTCCGAAGGCAGATTTGTGTTTGTCAACAAGGCCTTTTGTTACGAGGTGGCGATGCGCGATGCCGATGAGATTCTGGGATTAAAGGACGAGGATGTTTTCCCCCGTGAGTTGGCAGACAAGTATCAGGCGGATGACCAGGCGGTATTGAGCTCAGGGGAGGCTCTTTGGGATGCATCCGAGCTGACACCGACACGCTCTGGTGGCGTGGAGTGGCGTTCCACGAGCAAGATACCGCTGTTCAACAAGGATGGCCGTTGCGTGGGCAGCGCCGGGATTTCCAGGCGGATGGGTCACGAGGAAGGCTTGCCCGTGCCCACGAGGCATCGTCAGCTCGCGGTGATTATCGCCAAGATTTACGAGCATCTTGACGAGGGGATTGAGATCAAGAGGATTGCCAAGGAGGCAGGAGTCTCCATTAGTACACTGGAGCGCTTGTTCAAGGAACACATGAGCACCACACCGAGGCGTTTTGTCACCCAGGTCAAGATGTCAGCGGCCTGTGACCGCCTGATTAATACCGGTATGCAGGTCAGTCAGGTGGCCTCGAGTCTGGGTTATGATGAGCACGGCAATTTCAGCCGGGCATTTAGCAAGGCGATGGGCATGTCACCCCGTGCTTACCAGAAATACTACAAACAAGGATAAGGAGTGGAGCTGCCTGTTCATGCCTTGAGAGAGTCACTGCTGGAATCCGTGCATTCCAGCGGCAGGCTGTTGTTACGTGCACCCACGGGCTCGGGAAAATCGACCTGTGTGCCGCCGATGTTACTCGATGGTGGCGTGGAGGGTTTGATCGTGGTGGTGCAACCGCGGCGGATTGCGGCACGGATGTTGGCGCGTCATGTGGCCAGTTTGCGTGGGGTCAGGCATGGTAGCGAGGTCGGGCATGTGGTGCGCTTTGAAAACTGCATGGGGCCGGACACGCGTATTGTCTATGTCACGGACGGCCTGCTCCTGCGACGCTTCGCGCGTGACCCAACGCTCTCCAACGTGGGCGTGGTCTGCCTCGACGAGGTCCACGAGCGGCGACTCGAAAGTGACCTCCTCCTCGCACTGCTCGTCAGGCTCCAGCAACGCCGTGCGAAACCGCTGCAGATCGTCGCCATGTCCGCTACGCTGGCCGCAGATAGATTCGCAGACCCGCTCCGGGCGCCGATCGTAGA
>JBDQHQ010000137.1:0-5665 GCA_040264795.1 Akkermansiaceae bacterium
ACCTTGGTTAAGGGAAGTTTATCTCAGCTGATCAATTAGCCAATAAAAAATCCATCACTGTTTCCATGCAGTTTCTCGCTCACCAATAGCAGGCCTAGAAATCAAGGCTGAACCTGTCCTACGGGAGTTTCAATTGCGTTGGGCTGCAAAGGCTTTGCCGGGGGAGGTGGCGGAGGGTCCAAAATATTGAGAATGGCCTGGGTTGCTTTTGATTCCGGAATTGCGGGGATCATTTGATTTACCTGCCTGAGTATTTGAATGGCCAATTGCTTGTTTCCCTTTTCTCTGTGAATATCCGCAGTGTAGAGCCATTGACGCAGTTGATCAGACTCCTTGATGTGCTTCTTACTGGCCGAGTCAAAGAATGCGATGGCAATCTTGTTGTCTTTGCGGTGTCGGTGCCAAAGCCCGAGGTATTCGTAAATTTTGGCGTTATTTTTGTCAGCGGCAGCTGTGCGTAATTTTTGCACAAGCTTGTCTGGCTGATTCCCCCAATTCTCATTGGCCAGGCGTATGATCCGGTAATCCCGGTCCGCTTCGAGCATTTCACCACTGCCATTTAAATGCAAAAACGGCCGATACAGAGGATCACCAATGACAACATTTTGCCAAGATAGGACAGGTACGGACATGTAGGCGGCTTCAACCAGCGAGAAGCCTTTGATTAAACGATCATGAAAAATATCAAAATGATGGGTGAGGTGAAGATACGGCTCGTAGACATTACCTAAGGTGGCAGCAGCTCCTTTGGATAAGATGGGGCCAGTCCAATGGCTATTGGAATCACGTAAATTACTGGCACTAAAAGAGTGCAGATGTGTGGCCACGGCACCTTTTCGAAATTGAAACTGTTCGTTAAGCAGAGGCCCGTTTTTGTGTTTGGTATACCAGCCGTAATACAAAGCTGCATCACTCATTGGGTAATTGGTGGTGAAGGTTTGCTTGTTCTTGTCGATGACTGTTGGAATACCGGTTGTAAAATTAATGTTCGCAATGTTCTCAAGCCACTTGTCTCCGATCTGATAGCCGCCACCTTTGTTGGCAATATCAAGATAGCACATCCCCCATAGACCACGGGTTTCGGTCGCGATGGCGTCACTGATCATGCGCTTGCATATCTCATAGCTTGGCCCATCAATGCGCCCGACCAGTAACATCATGGGTAGTTTGGCATTTGCGAAAGACTGGTCTTTTTTAAAGTAGGGATTTTTCAGCGGACCCTCGATGGGCAGCCCTTGCATGCCCATCATGGCGAGCTCGGAATCCACAGAAGCTTGATTGAAGTTGGTGAACTGACCCTGGGGTGGCTGAGCTTTTGGCTGGGTTGTCTCTCCCTGTTGTGTTGCCGGTTTTGGGGCGATGATCTCACGCCCAATTTTGAAGGGGATGCCTCGCACGCAGACCAGGGTCGTGATTTTACTTTTAGCGGGCATGATGACACCCTCGGCTGTGCGACCCAAAGCCCACCATCCGCGCGTTACAAATGCATTTCTGAGTGGATCACGCAGCGACGTGTTAAAGCCTGTGCGCGAAATTTGTCCGCGATCCGGCAAGGGGATTCCGAGCAGGTTCTCCTCCGGGATGTTACGTGCTTTGGCATAATGAACAGCCAGATCCATGGACTGGGGAAGATTGCTGTTGTAGACCACGGCAACGCTCTCTGGTGCAATGCCCGTAGCCTTTGCTGTAAAAGCGGAGAGTAATAAAATGGCAGTGGTTATCTTCATGGCGAGTGGGCCGGTGTGGTGGAGCACTGATTGATGTCTAATTGCCCTGCTCATCAGCAGAGAAATTAAGTTTCAGGCCATCGTAGGCAAAATCAAATCCCTTGGGAAGCTCACTCAAAGTCTGAGGCACGTCAAGCTCATGTGATAAGTGGGTGAGATATATCTTCCCGGCGTTCAATGCTTTGGCGCAAGAGATGGCCTCTTGAATATTCATGTGCGTTGGGTGATCTCGCTGGCGGAGGGCATCAATGATGAGTACGCCGATACCTTCAAGCAGGGGAATACTGGATTCCGGGATTACCTTAACATCGGGAAGATATGCAATGGAAGGAATACCGGGATAGTCAAAACGATAACCCTGAGTGTCGATATTTCCGTGCTCAACCATGATGGGAGTGATGACGAGCTTGCCAATGGAGAAGGGTCCATGGGTTTCCACAGCCTGTGGCTTGACATAGCCACGGTAGGTATTGGAAGGAAGAAATGCCCACTGGAAGATACGTTTAATTTCATTCAGGCATGCGGGTGAGCCGTAGATGGGAAGGGGGTGGTCACGGTGCCAGCAAAAAGCACGCAACTCATCAAAACCCGTCACATGGTCCAGATGAGAGTGGGTATAGAGTACGCCGTCCACCCGTGTCAGGTTTTCTCTCAGCGCCTGCTCGCGCAGATCCGGTCCTGTGTCGACTAGGATCGAATATTCGGGAGTTTGGAGATGAATGGAGGACCGGGTACGTTTGAGCTTTGGATCAGTCGATGTGCAGACCTCACAGTGGCAACCGATGACGGGAACACCAGTGGATGTACTGGTGCCCAGAAAGGTAAGGCAAATTTCAGGTTTCAACTTGGCTCAAGCTTTGCATAATTACACCCGCAGAGCCAAGGAGATTGGTGGAATTAGATTATGTTGAGTTTGCTCAAAGTAAAAAACCTCGCACTGGTCGATGAGTTGGAGTGGTATCTGGACACTGGTCTTGTCGGCGTCACAGGCGAGACCGGAGCCGGTAAGTCCGTTATCGTTGGTGCGCTCAAGTTGGTTTTGGGTGAGCGTGCTGACAAGGCTTTGATCCGCACTGGTGAGACCCATTGTGTGGTTGAGGCAGTTTTTGATCTGACCAATGCTCCCATCGTTAATGCAGTGCTTAGAGAATGTGGTATGGATCCCTGTGAGGAAGGTCAATTAATCATCAAGCGTGTCATTGGCCAGTCATCGAATAAACAGTTCGTCAATAATTCTCCGGCAACGCTCGGCCTTCTCAAGGCCTTGGGGGAGCACCTCGTTGATTTGCATGGACCACATGATCATCAGGGACTTTTGTCCACGGAAAGACAACTTGCGATGCTGGATGCATACGCGGGTGTAGGTGAACTCTGTGGTCGCTATCGTGCCAAGTGGCGCGGCTGGCGGCAAAAATCAGAGCAGCTTCAAAACTTTCAAACTGCGGGTATGGCTGATGAAAGAGAGCTGGATTTACTCTCACACCAGCTCGAGGAAATTGATGCGGCTGACATCAATGTGGCTGAAGAGGGGGAGTTGGAATCCTTATATCAGCGTGCATCAAACAGTTCACATCTTTCGGAATTACTCAGTGGGGCTTTGGGCTTGCTGGGTGGACGTGATGACTCCTTGACTCAGCAGATAGGACAACTCCAGAAACTCAGCCGTGATCTTGAGAGGTTGGATCCGGCTTTGCGTGAAACCCTTGAAGGGGTCGACAAGACGGCTCTGGAGCTTCAGGAAATGGAACGTGGGCTGGCCGATTATCTCGATGAGCTCAATACCGATCCTGAAGAGCTGCTGCGCCTTGAGCACCGCATTAACACGCTGGAGTCACTGAAGAGAAAATACGGGCCCACTCTCGAAGACGTATTGATCCGTAGGGAAGAGGTGGCTAAGCGCCTGGACATGGTCGAAAATCGCACGGAGCATTTAAAGCAACTGGAGGAAGAGATTGACGCGGTTCGTATTGAGACAGATGAACTCGGCATGAAATTGAGCGAAGAGAGGCGGCGTGTAGCACCGGTTCTGGCCAAGGACATTGCCAAGCATTTGAAGGAACTGGGTTTCAAGCAGGCTGCTTTTGAGGTGCGTCTGTTACCCCACACCAAGCCTGAAATGAGTGGCTTGGAGGATGTGGAATTTGAGTTTGGTCCCAACCCGGGAGAACCCCTCAAGCCACTGAGACAAATAGCATCTAGTGGTGAGATTTCGAGGGTGATGCTCTCCGTCAAGAGTGCGTTGGCTCAACAAGATGCCACACCTCTGATGGTCTTCGATGAAATTGATGCCAATGTAGGTGGAGAAATCGCACGGGCTGTTGGCAGCAAGATGGCTCGCCTCGGTGAGCAACATCAAGTGATCTCGATTACTCATTTCCCGCAAGTGGCCGCTGTTGCCAAACACCACTTTGTGGTCAGCAAAGACGTGGAGAAGGGCAGGACGTGCTCGCGTCTTGTCAAGGTATGTGGAGAACAACGAATCAGTGAGCTTGTTCGAATGCTCGGTGGCGGCGGTCAACAGGCAAAAGCTATGGCGGAGAGCCTGCTTGCCAGCAGCTGATGTTATCTTAGAGATGGGGAAATCTCGGCAGTAAGCAGAACCGAGAAATTTGACCGAGGCTCTAATTCCCCTTTTGCTTCCAAAACTTCTAGAGACCAAGCACCAGTGCTGCCTAGCTGATAACTGTCAAAATCAACCCTGCTGTGAAATCCATCAGATGCTGAAATTTCCGCTTTGTTGCTGTTATTGCCAAAGAGTCCATCCCGAAAAATGATGGTAACGGGATCACCCATGTGTTGTTTGTTTGCATCAAGGAAATAGATTCTCAGTGCTCCTGATGTGGAGCGCTTGTCCAGTGTGATGGTAGCAGCAGGCACGACGATCGCCCCCATTTTTACACCGGTCATATCGTCTGTGAGTTTCCAATAGCTTGCTAGATCCGAGATGGTGGCATGAGCACCTTTGACTGGCAAGTTGAGCGACATTGCGCCCTCAGTAAGTTGGTTTTTTTGTATGAGCCAGATTACAGCCCAGAGGGCCAGAGCGATAAAGATGATGCCAATGGACAACAGGGCGATTTTTTCAGCCTTATCGAGTAACAGAAGTCTTCTGATCTTAGTGAGCAATGTATGCCATGTCATTGGCTCGGAACCTTCAGCTTTGACGTCGCTTGCAGCTGCGCTGTCAGGGAGTAATTCCTCATGAAACGCATTCTGATGAGAGCTATCACTGGGTGATTGGTCGTTCTTATTCAAATCCATGGTTGTTACACGGGCTGGAGGGGGAATATCTGGAGGAGTCACCTTGATACAAGGTCGTAGCAAGCTATCCGATCCGCATAAGCCATGTCGAGCTTGTTGATACTTTGTTTGTTGGTCCCTCTTTGTTGGAAGACGAGTCTTATGGGGTGCTTGGTTTCTTGCGAGGTATGAAAATTCAGGCTTGATTTTGGCATGAGCATAGGCGAAGGAATCCCTGCAACAGCACATCATTCACCAACATGGCAGACAAAGAAGATATCAATCCTGAAAATATTAAAGGCGCTTTCTACGTGGATAGTCAGTGCATTGACTGTGACCTCTGCCGTGAGACGGCCCCCAACAACTTCCGCCGTGAGGAGGACGAGGGGTATTCGTATGTTTACAAGCAGCCTGAAAATGACGAGGAGCGTGAACAATGCGTCGAGGCCATGGACGGTTGCCCTGTTGAGGCAATTGGCGATGATGGCGACGAATAATCCGCATTCCGGAAAGTCACCTGGCTCTGGTAGTGAGCCAGCAAGGCCAAAGTCCCGCGCGAAAAGAGGCGGAGCTCAAGACGAGCAGCAGAGAAAAGCTCGTGCGCGTATTCTCATTAAGTGGTTGGGCGGGCTGAATCCTCCTGATCCTTCCAGAAATATCCATCGTCCCGGTGAATATATTGATGACCTCCTGAAAGC
>JBDQHQ010000138.1:0-5624 GCA_040264795.1 Akkermansiaceae bacterium
AAGCCTCGTCGCGTGAAATCACCTCCTTTTCGAAGGTCTGGTTCTCTTTAACCACCTTTTTCATCTCTGCCTCGATTTTCTCGAAGTCATCAGGTGTGATCGAGTGATCCAGATCGATATCATAGTAGAAACCGCTCTCCACAGGTGGCCCACCGGCTAGTTGTGCATCAGGCCAAATCCTTAACACAGCGGTTGCAAGCACATGCGCGCAGGAGTGCCTAAGTCGCTCCAAGTCGGACATCTGGTGACGCTGCTCTAGCGTCTTACGTTCTTTTTCATCGGCCATGACGAGTGTGAAAAAGCCACTACCAGCATGGATTTGCAACCTTTTTCACTCAAGTTGGCGTGGTATTTGCCAACCCAATGGGTCAATCGAAGACCAGAACTAAGGCACACGCGGGAACTTGGAGAAGTCCGGCTTACGCTTCTCTAGAAAAGCGTTTTTACCCTCCTTGCCCTCCTCACTCATGTAGTAGAGCATGGTGGCATTACCTGCCAGATCCAGAAGGCCCATCTGCCCATCACAGTCTGCATTCATCGCGGCCTTCAGGCAACGCAGGGCAATGGGAGAATGATTCAGCATTTCTCGGCACCACTGTATGGTCTCTTTTTCCAGATCGGCAAGCGGAACCACGGTGTTGACCAGACCCATTTCAAGGGCCTGCTGAGCGTCATACTGACGGCAAAGATACCAAATCTCCCGGGCTTTTTTCTGGCCGACAATACGGGAAAGATAACTTGATCCCAAGCCCCCGTCAAAGGATCCGACCTTTGGACCGGTCTGACCAAAGATAGCATTGTCCGCGGCAATGGACAAATCACACACCACATGCAGGACATGGCCCCCACCTATCGCGTAACCGGCCACCATGGCTACTACAGGCTTTGGCAAATTACGAATCTTGCGCTGCACATCGAGGATATTGAGCCGCGGCACACCGTCACCTCCCACGTAGCCGGCATGACCACGCACTTTCTGATCCCCGCCGGAACAAAAGGCCTTGTCCCCTGCCCCGGTTAAAATAATAACACCCACCTCGGGGTCCTCGTGAGCAAGATCAAGAGATGCGAGCAACTCTTTTGTAGTTTCAGGACGGAATGCATTCCTTACCTCTGGGCGGTTGATGGTGATCTTGGCGATCTGGCCGTCCTCGCTTTTCTCGTAGAGAATATCCTCAAATTCGTGCGCTGATTTCCACATATTCTCAGTCATAGACCCTGTGTTTTAAGTTTCAAGTGCATTGCCCAGAAATTCCAGACATGATTGTTGAAACACCTCTGGTTGCTCCCAAGGAATTCGATGACCACAGTCAGCAATGACTTGATGCCTTCCCTTCGGTAGATGCGGAACTGCACCCTCAGCAATGCCAGTGAATTTAGCATCACGCTCACCACTGAACCACAGCACAGGACATTTGATATTACCTAGCTCGGGCATAAGATCGGCCTGTGCTCCAAGCGACCAATCAACAAACGACCTGGCCACTGAGGCCCTGCGACCTTTGAGCTTGATACGATCAGGCATACTGACTTCTCCGCCAAGCACGTCCTGGGCATTCCATTCATTCAAAAAATCTGACCACTCGCCTTTCAAGGCAAGGGCGGACCACTCAGCATCCTTCTCACGACGCGCAACCCGATCACTAGCTTGTTTGAGCCCAGGATGAGCTGACACAATGATCGCCCCCTTCCAGAGCGAGGGCCTTGCTAGCAGGGAGTGCAAAGCAAGACGCCCCCCCATTGAGTAGCCAAGCAATACCGGATCAGTGTCAACCCGTGCAATCTCCTCAGCGAGAGCATCACCGAATTTGTCCAGCGGCATTGGACAACAATCCAGAAACCGCCACAGGTCAAGGCGACGCACTCCACCGAAGCCGGCAGGCATTGCAGCAGCGAACTCGCGCCAGTCTGCCGCCATGCCGACGGCTCCGTGAAGAGCCCAGATCATTATCCACAGATGTTAGAGCGACTTCAGGCAAGCCTGGATCGCCTCAAAATCAGGAAGATCGCCGGGGCTGTCATTTACCTCTGCATAGCGAACGATTCCCTCTTTATCGATGACAAAGGCGGAGCGCTTGGGAACTCCTCCCATAATCAAATTTTTCTCAGGCAGGAAAGACTCGTAGGCAACTCCGTAGGCCTCAGCTGCAGCGTGCTCATAGTCGCTAAGCAGCGTAATTCCGATCCCTTCTTTCTGTGCCCATGCCTGCTGAGCAAAGGGATTATCTCCTGAAATCCCGACGACCTTTGCGTTCAGATCGCTGTAGACGGAAAGCTCACTGGTGACACTGCAAAACTCCTCTGTGCAAACCCCGGTGAATGCCATTGGCACAAACAACAGAACCGTGTTCGACTCAGCGACAAGGTCTGAAAGCTGTACTGTTTGAGGGCCCTCTTCTCCCAGGGTAACGAGATTAAAATCGGGAGCTTTGTCTCCTACTTGTGTACTCATAGTAATGTATATGTTAGGTATTGAATGATTCGACCATAACTCAAGTTGACTGGCATGGAATACCGGTCACAGTCGGTCGCTGGGAGCTTCAATCAAATCAGCACCGAGGTCGAGAAACTTTTGCCACCCATGCCATTAGTCCGCGTTCAGGCAATGGCAGGCAAAAGCGTCCTGTTCGCGAACCACCATCCTGCCATCGCGCCACCGATGTGGCAGGCATGACTGATTTCAAACAAGGCAGCCCCTCCCAAAATCGTCATTTGCTCACCCAGTAATGAAAACACGGGTAATCCAAGACCGGGATGCATGAGCCACAATAGCACTTCACCAATGACCAGACCAAGCCCGAGGTTTTTCCTACTCAAAGGCAAAAATCTGAATCGCGTGTATGGTGAAATGCTGATCAAAGCAAAGATCAAAGCGAAGCAAGCGCCCGATATACCTATCAAGTGGCTTTCACCATACCCACTCACCAACAAGAGAGTTTCTGATATCAAATGCATCAGACCACCTACAAGCACTCCAAATACAATAAGCTCGATACACTTTTGCTCACCCAGTATTAAGCTCACCCTCGCTCCAGCAAAACAGAGCAGAAAAAGGTTAATGAGCAAATGTGACCAGTCACCGTGTAACAATGAATAGCTCAATACTTGCCATATCTTGCCTTGGAAAAGGCCATCCCATGAAAGTCCAAAGTTAGCGTAATACCAAAAGACCTCTGAGGAATCAGCAACGTATACAATGCCAGCATGGACCAATACCAACAATAACAAAAGAGCCGGCAGAAAACCCCACCTCAACGGAGGCAAGGTTTTGCTGTATTTGCAAGGGTGCATTGCCTCAGGCTAGCACCACCTCAGACAAAGACACGAAAAATATCTAACCGAGCGAGATGCCCAGAGATTTCCAGCAATGAGCGCTTCTACCTTGCTCTGGGTTCGGCCTTGACCCTGTCATCGGCACCAGCACTTGTGACAAAAGGCCCGCCCTCCATGGGGGCTACTCCAGTGCTTGCCACATCTGGCATCTCACTGGGCTTTCCTGCCAGTGGGAATTCCTTGCGCAGGGGGTGGTAAGGGTAGCCCTCCCACATCAAAATACGACGTAAGTCAGGGTGCCCATCGAAACGGATGCCCATCATGTCGTATATTTCACGCTCATGCCAGTCAGCTGTGGCCCAGAGATCACTGACAGTCGGCACCTCCTGGTCCTCAGCGACAGGAGCTTTGACACGCAAGTGCACTGAGTCATCCACCGTTGCCAGCTCATAAACCACTTCAAAACGGGGCTCACTCCCCATGTTGTCGACACTGGAGGCATCAATGAGAAAATTGAGGCCTAACTCTTTGTGACAGAACTCCATCACCGGCCTTAATTCATCGAGAGCAATGGTGATGGTGTGTTCACCACGAAACTCATGGGACTTGGCATTTGAAAATTGATCCAGCACTTGCTGGGCAGCATCTTGGGCGTTCATCAGCTTGGGCAATGAATGTTTTAGTTAGCGAGGGATGGGTCGGTCTTGAGCTCACGGACGGATTCCTCCCCGTCAATTTTGCGCTGCAACTTCATCAGACCCTCGATGAGAGCCTCTGGGCGTGGAGGGCAACCGGAAATGTAAACGTCGACAGGAAGAAGCTGATCAATCCCCTGCAGTACTGCGTAGCTGCGATACATGCCGCCACTGGATGCGCAAGCCCCCATGGCAATACACCATTTGGGATCAGGCATCTGGTCCCACACCCGCTTGACTGCAAGGGCCATCTTGTAAGTAACCGTGCCTGCAACAATCATGACGTCGCTCTGCCTGGGAGAGAAGCGCATCACTTCCGCACCAAAGCGGGAAATATCAAAACGTGATGAGGCAGTTGCCATCAACTCAATGGCACAGCAGGCAAGACCCATGGGCATTGGCCACAGCGAATTTTTGCGCATCCAATTGATGGCAGCATCGACACGCGTAAAAATCACGTTGCCTTCCACCTTTGAGTCATATGCAGCATGAGCAAGAGCCTTCATAGCGGATTGGGTAGAATCCTGCACTGTGGGGTCAATATCAGCCGGATTTGTCAGATCAGCCGGAGTAGTGGAATGAGCGGGTGTTGCCATAATCGTTGGGAATCAATTGAGCAATATCTAGGATTGCGTGCACACCCTAGCCCGAGAAAAGAGCATCACAAGCGCATTTTACCAGCAATTTCAGGCTTTATATTGCTCGTATACCCCTTCGGAAGGGCTCGCTATATACTCTTTATTGAGAAATAAAAATAAATTCAACATGCCTGATTAAAGGGTATTTTTTTGAATTTTACGCTTACCTAGTGGACATCTCTTGGGTATAAATATTGAACCAACCTAAATGGACAAGCTTTCTTTACCATCTCAGGGGCGATTGATGCCTTGGAGAATACCATACACCCTGCACGCGTGTTCGCTGGCATTTTGTATGTTATTGTCCCATCCTATTGCCTTTGGGGAAGAATCCATCGTCCAGAGAGAACTCGAGCGTAGGGTTCAAAATGCTAGTCAAGCCTTTGAGCTACTCAGTTCAGGAGACGAAGCCTACAAAGCATCGGATTACAAAACTGCTACAGAAAGTTACGCTCAGGCCTTCTCGCTACTGCCCGGAGGCATTCTCAGTCACGAGCTGCGTTCAGCCGCAGCCGATAGATACGCCACCGCTACCACAGAATATTGCCGCAGACTTGCTAAGAATGGCGCGTATGACCAGGCTCGCATATTATTGGACCAAGTTTTGAAACCTGAGGTAGCGCCTGCTCATACGGGAGCCCTCAAACTAAGGAGCCAAATCGATAATCCACTACGCTACAACCCAGCCCTGACTCCCGACCATGTCGACAACGTGGTAAAAGTAGGCCGCTTGCTCAGGAAAGCAGAGGGACAACATCAGCTTGGACAGTATAACCAGGCCCACCAAACATTCCAATCCGTGCTGCGCATTGATCCTTTCAACAAAGCGGCGCGGCGAGGCATGGAGCGTATCGATGTGATCCAATCTGACTATTATCGAGCAGCGAGAGATCAGGCCAGATCGGAGATGCTAGCAGACGTGGATAAAAGCTGGGAACTCTATATTCCGGCTGCAGATGCTAATCTGCCGGTGGCAGCACTCGAGAACTCATCAGCACCAAAGCTAACTATCAAAAAC
>JBDQHQ010000139.1:0-5543 GCA_040264795.1 Akkermansiaceae bacterium
GGATTGTATATCGGGTTTTTAGTAGATGCCACCGCCATGCAAGCGGCGTGCGCAAACTCATTGTTTTGCCCAACAACAAAACGATCAAAACTGAATTGGGGATTTAATCCGGTAGATTTGAGCCTTTTGTGGATGATATCCGCGGTTTGATCTGGCCTCCCAGTAGACTCGGCAGATCCAAAATTCTCATTGAAGGAGATTTGGGATGACGTCCTCTCGGCGTGATGAGGGTCATCATCGGCCTGATCGTTATCCGTGGTATCGGGGCAATCTTTCGCCTGATCCTGGATCGTCTCACAAACCACCACTCTGACTTTACGCGGCAAGGACGAAACCTCGGCCAAGGCAGATTGAACCTCAGGTAGGTAATTTGCCTCAATCCAAACCTGATGCATATCACTCCCAACCCCCAGCACGGCCTCGGTTTCACTGACCTCTTTGAGGTAGGCAGATTTAAACCATCTGCCGTAAGCATCGCTGCTGACAAGCTCTTTCAGAACTGTCGAAACATCATTCCACAATTTACCGTTGGCCCTACAGCGTTCAACCTCGCCTGATTCTGTTAGGTCCTCGTTTGACTGCTTGAGATCTTGACCCAGAGCTGGAAATTGTTTCATTGATGTGGTGTAAAAAATAAATGGTTTAATGGATGTGATTTGCGCGACACATAGTCAAGTAAGGGGTTACTTGGACATAGAAGTCGGAGAGCAGGCCAGTATCAAAACTTTTTAACATTACCCGCTTGGCAAAAAACAATTCCCTCTATTCCACAAGAGTTCCACGGCAAAATTTTAAAAATACTTGACCCGGAAATTGATAAAGCGTGGTTAATTATTTTCACGAATCCACTGATGAACTAGATCTTTCTGAGGACAAAAGAGCAAGCAACCAACCACACAGCAGCGTAATACTTGCGTTCAGAGGAAAAAACCATTCTGAAGCCAGTTTGGGTCTGGATGAAACAACTTGCTGGGACAGCTCAGCACAGCCACAGGCATCCAAGATCAAGGGCAATTCCGGCCTGAACCAAGAGACCAGTAGAACGGAAAGCAATGTTCCAAAGATCAAGCCTTGGGTATTGACCTTGATGGGGAGTATGGCCGCTAACAAAACTCCTAACAAGGGACCGTATGTGTAGGCGACCATACCAAATGCCAGGCCAATGAGATCACTGTCCTCATTTCTATGATAGACTTCCCACAAGCCTAGTCCTGCTGCCGTTAAAATAACACCCCAGACGCAAACAGCGATACGTGACAAGCGCACCATCTCAAGCCCCTTACCCTCTGCCTCGAGTTTCTCTCTTCCATAAATAAGCGACAAGCTTGTTTGGCTAAGAGCTGCCAGAATGGAATCCAAACTCGATATGGCAGCTGCAAAGGCGCCGGCGAGAATCAAGCCGCTAAGCCCTCGGGGCACCTCCATGGTAATCCAAGTAGGAAAAACGTTATTGCTACTATCCTGAAAGCTCATCGCGATGGCTTCCACCGGAATATTTACCTGATACCATGCAAACAAGCCAGCACCCACCGCCAACATCAACACGGTCACAAAAATCGAAATGCTGCTCCAGCACATCGCTTTCCTAGCATCCTTGACATTACCGCAGCAAAACATCCTCTGGGTATTGAGCTGGTCCACTCCGAATGCGGTAAAATTCTGAAAGGGCATGGCAATCAAGGCAACCCACATGGTGTATCGCATGCTTGGATCCTGGAAGGGTGTGGTGAAATCAAGCCACCTTAGCTTGTCTTTGGGATTACCATCTACTGTCACTTGATTGAGCTCGATGATTTGGCTCCATCCGAGCTCGCCTACCAAAAGACCCAGAGCGAGAATGCCACCAAAGATAAACAGAAAAAACTGAATCACATCTGTCCAGATTACGGTCTGCATACCGCCCATGAAGGTCCACAGCACCGCCACAGCTCCAATAACTACAATGCACACGCGCGCATCCATCCCCGTCACCACTTGAAGGATAATAGCGGTGACCAGCACCCTTACACTTTGTCCAAGGATTGAGCCCAAGGCGAAAAGACCGGTCACTAGGCGCCGAGCCCCCTCACCAAGGCGGCTACCCATGAAATCGTATGGGCTGTAGATTTCCTTCTCGTAATAAAGTGGTATCAGCCAATATGCCACTGCCATACGTGCCACGATGGATCCGAGCCCCCACTGTAAATAGGTCCAGTCCCCCGCCATGGCGTAAACCATGCCCGGAACACCGATAAATGTGAGAGCACTGATCTCGGTTGCGATCATGGATCCACTCACCGACCACCAGGGAAGGGTCTTACCCCCAAGAAAGAAATCCTTGATGTTTGACTGCTTACCGGATAGCCGGTGCCCCAGCACCGTGGTGAAAACCATATAGCCCGCCACCACTACCCAATCCCAGTGGGTGAAATACTCATGCACATCGCTCATCGCGGCGCAGACTAGCACCACAAAGCACCTCTTCAAACCGCAAAGCAACTTGGCTCAAAAAAACTTCCGTCATTTAGCAAAAGATACTTGTCGTTTGGACTACATCATTCATAACTCAACCCCAGATTTAAGCAAGTGGCCTCATCTGGAAATCATCTCACCCTAGGTATCATCCCAGCTCGCTGGGGTTCCACTCGCTTCCCCGGTAAGCCGCTTCATGTCATCGCCGGCAAACCACTCGTTCAACATGTCTGGGAGCGCGCACAGCAGTGCAAAGGTCTTGATAAGGTAATCATCGCCACCGATGACGAGCGTATTTATGAGGCTTCATCCAAATTTGGCGCCCAAGTGGTCATGACCTCCCCTGACCATCCAACCGGAACCGACCGTATCGCTGAGGCAGCCTCGTCCTGCCCGAATGCTCAATACATCATCAACATCCAGGGCGACGAACCCCTCATCGAGCCCGGCCTCATTGACCAACTTGCCGAGGCACTGAAAGCGGATTCCGCAATTTCCATGGCCACGGCAGCCAATCCCATTACGGATGACGAAGCCATGAATGACCCCAATGTGGTTAAGTGCGTCATTGCTGGCAACGGGGATGCCCTCTACTTCTCCCGCAGCCCCATTCCCTACCGCCGCGAGGAAAGCCCCGGGCTCTCCTTGTATCGTCACAAGGGCATCTATGCCTACCGCAAAGACTTCCTCGAAGAGTTTGTGACATGGCAACCGTCTCCGCTGGAGCTTGCCGAGTCTCTCGAACAGCTCCGTGCCTTGGAGAACAATGCACGCATCAAGGTTCTCATAACTGAAGACGAATCCACCGGTGTCGATACACTCGAACAAGCCCAGCAAATGGAACATCTCCTCTCATAAATCACGCTTATACTCATGCCCCAACCTACTAAATATATTTTTGTCACAGGCGGTGTTGTCTCCTCATTAGGTAAGGGGCTTGCTGCTGCATCCCTTGGCACACTCCTTGAGCATCGCGGCCTTTCAGTTATCCTGCAGAAATTCGATCCTTATCTTAACGTCGATCCAGGCACCATGTCGCCGTTTCAACACGGAGAAGTCTACGTGCTCGATGATGGGGCTGAGACTGATCTGGATTTAGGTCATTACGAGCGTTTCACCAACTGCACTTTGACCAGTTTTAACAACCTGACCTCAGGGCAGGTTTTTGAAAACGTCATCCGTAAGGAGCGCAAGGGGGACTATCTCGGCAAAACCGTTCAGTTTATCCCCCATTGCACGGACGAAATCAAAGCACGCATCAATGATGTCGCACTGCGCTCTGACGCCGACGTCATCATCACCGAAATAGGCGGTACGGTAGGTGACATCGAGGGACATTTGTTCCTTGAAGCACTTCGACAGTTTTCGCTCGATGTCGGGCGTGACAATGTATGCTTTATCCACGTCACCCTGCTCCCGCTGATCAAAGCCGCTGGAGAGATTAAAACCAAGCCAACCCAGCAGTCAGTCGCCAAACTCCGTGAGATAGGTATCCAGCCCGACATCATCGTCTGTCGGACCGAGCATGACTTGGACGAGGACAACCGTCGTAAGATAGCTATGTTCTGCAATGTGGAGCAAAAGAACGTCGTCGCGTTTCGTGATGTCGCTCATACCATCTATGAATGCCCGATTGACCTGCGCCAAGATAAACTCGACCGGCTTGTTGCTGACCGGCTTAACATCGAATCCAAAACTCCGGATCTCAGTGAATGGCAAGATTTTGTAGATCATATCATCAACCCAAGCCACGAAATTAAAATTGCCGTGGTTGGCAAATATATCGAACTACAAGATGCCTATAAATCGATCTACGAGTCACTTACTCATGCCGGTGCGGCGCATGACACCAAGGTCATTGTAGAGCGCATTGATGCTGAAACTATTGAAAAAGATGGCGCTGAAGCCCACCTCGGCGGCATGAACGGGATTCTGATCCCCGGGGGCTTTGGCGATCGCGGCACCGAGGGCAAAATCCTTACTTCCAAATACGCCCGTGAAAACAAGGTTCCCTACTTTGGCATCTGTCTGGGAATGCAAATTGCCACGATCGAGTTCGCGCGTAATGCCTGCAACTTGGACGAGGCAAACTCAACGGAGTTTGACAAAGAAACACCGCATCCTGTCATTTCACTTCAGGAAGAGCAACAAGGTGTTAAGGACATGGGGGCAACCATGCGCCTCGGAGCCAGTGATTCAAAAGTGCTGCCAGACACCATTGCACACCAACTTTACGGCAAGGATATGATCAGCGAGCGGCATCGACATCGCTATGAATTCAACCCTGCCTACCGCGAGCAGATCGAAGCCGCGGGACTCAAAGTCAGTGCCGTTTCAGATCCCCAAGGGCTCGTCGAAATTGTGGAAATCCCTGATCATCCTTTTTTCATAGGTGCTCAATTTCATCCGGAATTCCAATCGAAGCCTAATCAGCCCCACCCTATTTTTTCTGGTTTTGTTGCTGCCGCACTGCAGCATCACGATGAACAAGGAGCTTGAATATCCAGTCGCTCAGTACCGCCAAACCATTCCTATTTCCACTCCAGTATCAACTCCCCTGAACCATGCCGCAGATTGAAAAGAGAATCCAAGAACTTGGTTATACCCTCCCGGAGGCACCTGCTCCTGCTGGTTCTTACGTGAATTGTGTCCGCTCTGGCAAGCTCCTCTTCCTGGCTGGAGGCATTCCACCGCTAGACGATGACAGCTTCGTGGGCAAAGTTCCCACTGAAACCTCGGTTGAAAATGCTCAACAGGCAGCACGCCTGATTACGCTTAACCGCCTCGCCGTCGTCAAAGAAGAAATCGGCGACCTGGATGAGGTCCAACAAATCGTCAATGTAGGCGGCTTCGTCAACTCCGAGCCGGATTTCTACCAACACCCGGCGGTCATCAATGGTTGTTCCGACCTCTTGGTAGAAATCTTCGGGGAAAAGGGCGTTCACTCACGCACCGCCATGGGTGCGGCTGCATTGCCGCTCAACGTATCGGTGGAAATCAATATGGTGGTTGAGGTCAATGAGCCGGTTTGATGAAATTCTCTCGGTACGGGAGCCGTATAAAATCCATCAAAATTGACTTCTCTACTTGCA
>JBDQHQ010000140.1:0-5537 GCA_040264795.1 Akkermansiaceae bacterium
ATTTTATGGTGATATTCTGGTTGAACAGAGTACGGTGCGTCAATATGTAAAACTCTAAAAGTGTTTTGCGCCGCTGAATTTCAGTAAACTTTCGGTAGGCGCTTTCAGACTGCGCCATCATTATTTTGCTAGATATTCTCCTGCTGAAGGGGAACCCTGAGCATACTCGAAATTTCCTTACATCAAGTGCCCGACCAACAACCCAGCCATGAATACGTTTTCTCGCCCGAGTCCGAGCTCTGGCAGGTGAACCGTCATGCCAACGGCCTGTTATTCGGGCCCGCTGCGGTGTTGTTGCAGATTGCTCACCCCAGGGTTGCCCAAGGGGTGGCGGACCACAGTGACTTCCAGAACGATGCGCTCGGCCGGCTGCGACGCACGCTGAGCTCAGTGAACCGCATTGCCTTTGGCACGGTAGAGGAGGCGGAAACGATGCGCAAGCGGATGGCCCACGTCCACGCCCAGGTCCAAGGGGAAACTTCCGCGGGCATGTCCGGTCCGCGGCACTACTCCGCCTTTGAGCCCGACCTGCTGCTCTGGGTATTGGCAACACTGATCGATGCCTCGATCCAAGGTTATGAGTTTGTCTGGGGCTCACTCTCGGCAGAGAGGCGGGAACAGTTGTACCGAGACTTCCTCTACTTTGGTACTTATTTCGGCCTCAAGGAAAACGAATGCCCGAGCGACTACACGGAGTTCACCAAATACTACGCCGAGATGCTCGCCAAGGATCTGTTAGGTAGCCACCCACTCTGTGCGGAGGTTGCGGCCACGGTGGTCAATCCTCCCCACCCGCTACGAGATCGTATGCTCGGCAAGCTGGCCAATTTCCTGCCGATTGAAACCTTGCCTGCCGACATCAGGGAAAGACTCGGGCTGCAATCGACCTGGTCGACCCGTCTGCGGATGGCGACACTGCGGCTTACTGCTCCCGTGGCATTTCGCGTGCTGCCGAAGCGCCTGACCTATTACCCGGAGTCCTACCGGGCGGAGAAGGCTATGGGTTTGCTAGGCTAGTGGTAAAAACAGTCTTGTCGTGGTGCTGTTGTTTGTGCGCACAATCTGACATGGGAAAATATCAAATTGCCGGTCTTGCCATTCTCGCGGGGGTCCCTGTTTTTTGTGGCCTCGCTTATTGGATGTATTCTCAAGGCAATACGATGATGGCTTACGTTCTGGCAGCTGTGACTTTTACTGATTTGGTGATCGGGCTTGTTTTCTTTGCCAAGGGTAAGCCATCTGAATAAGGCCGCGCCAAGTGACCGCGGCATTCTTTTTTATCGCACTCTCTTTTATCGATAAGTGAACCAAGCCGTTGCCACGGTGTCTTTGTCCGAGCTGACCCGAACCCAGTGAGCGGCAAAGCCTGTGGGGAATTGGTGGCTGAATGGTTCTCCCGCCTTGAGCTTGAAGCTTCGGTAGGGATGGAAGCCGGTCCAGTGGTCGATGTCGACTTCCACGGTGATCGTGCAGTCCTGCTCAGCGGTGAGCTCGAGGGTCTTCTGGTCGTAGCCAGTCATCAGGTAGGGATCGGATGGGATGCCTGCTTTCACTGGGGTGTTCTTCCAAGGGCCACCGACGCCGGTGGGCTTTCCAAATTTCCAGAGGTCATCGATACCGCCGAACCAGAGCGAGGTCTTGCCGTTGTCTGACTTGTAAACATGGGTGGATTCCTGCGCGTCGGCTTTGAGGCCTGCGAGAACCAGTAAGCCATTCCAGGTGGTGAAGTCACTGATCTGGCGGTTGTGGGTGCTGACCGGGCGCATCTTGGTGTAGAGTGCGGGAGCTCCGACAATCCAGAAGGGGACCTCGTAAAAAGTGCCGTGGATGTTGGCCATCATGCGCTCAGACTCGACCTCGCGGTGCATGCGCGGGTGACCGAAGCTGAACGGCTTATCAAATGCCGCAGAACCCTTGGGCAAACGCAACCGGGTATGATTCCCTGGCTTTCCAACAATCGCCCGGCTTTCCTTACTGACGAGAATCACCGAAGCCTCATCCACGGAAAACTCCGGATGGACGGTGAGTTTTTTCTCCAGCTCCGCGTCGGGCTTGGTGGGCTCGAACTCAAAACTAAACTGGGTGAAGTCATAAGCTTGCTCGCCATTGAGCACGCGCAGGTGGCGATTCCGTTTGGCCGGGTAGAGAAGGGCGCTGTTGATGGCCGTGTCCCCGACTTCGGCTATGGCGTGGAACAGCTCGGCCCCCTCGGAAGCATCTCGGTAGGTGTCATCGGAAAAGTGGAAGGATACGGTGGCCTTGCAGTCCTGATCGGTCTGCACGCGGATCCACTGGGCTTTGAGATCTTCGGGGAAGATGTGGTGTGCGTAGCCGTTGACCTGGATGCTTTGGTAGTCTTCAAATTTGCCATTGCCTTCCCGGTCAATCTGCAGCGTGAAGGTAACAGGTTTGTCCGCTGCAAGGTGCACAACACGTCGTGGGAAACCATGAATCAGAAACGGGTTGGACGGAACGCCTGCCGCCACTTGATCATTCATGTAAATCGAGCCGGCGGCATTGCGCGGGCCCCATTTTTTCAAGTCTTCGATCTGACCAAACCAGAGGTTGGACTGTGGTTGGCCGACCATCGGATTGCCCTGGATGCTTGCCTCATCGGTGGCGAGCACGAGCTGGCCGTTCCATTGGCAGAAATCAGGGATGTAGCGGATGTGGCTGGAGATTGGTTCAATGCCCGCGCACTGGCTGGCGGTGAAATTTTTGGGGAACTTGAAGAACATGCCGTGCATGTCCATGAGCATGTCCTTTTCTCCAATGTCACGAATACGTGGCCACTCGGTGAACCAGCCGTGCTTGGCATCGTTGTTGAGGCAGCCCTTGGGAAGTAGGAAGGTGGTGAATTTTCCGCTCTCCATGATCTGCAGGCGCAGCGAGCGTTTGTCCCAGCCAATGGCCCAAACGGGGTCATCCTTGCCAGCGGCAGTAGGGGCGACACCCTCGGGGCCAGTGACCTCGGTGTATTGGCGTCGCTCGATAATTTCCCAGGTCTTGCCATCGAAGGTGGCGAGGCAGCCCCGGTCCTCAGGCCCTTTGCTCTGGAACTCTTGGGAAACCTGCCAGTGCTTGGAGCGGTCAAGATGACCACTGGTCTCACCATTGTTGCTGACCACCACCTTACCTTGCGAGGTGAAACCACCCTTGCCGTGATAGCCCGGGATGGGGTCTTCGAAGAGCTTCTTAAACTCAAGGGTATGCACGTTGACCTCGTAGAACATGTTCTCCATGTCGTAGAGGTAGATGTAGTTTTCCGGGTCAGTCAGGTGGCGCATGATCGCGGTGACCCGGGCGGGCATTTTCCTGGGGTCGATGGTGCGTATCTTGCCTGCCTTGTCGATGGCGTGGTGAGCGATAAAGAGTTGTTGCGATTCCTGGTGAATCATTCGCGCCGCCGGAGTGCCGCCGACACTTTCGGCATGGATCGTCATATTCATGTCCTTGTCGATCGAGTAGAGCTTGTGGTCCGATCCTTTGGGCATGTGCGGGGCATAGGTCACCATCCACAGTTTGTCTGCCCATGGAATCACTGCCCCGATGCCGCACTCCTCGTGTCCGGCCTTGAAGAACTTGCCATCCTTACGGCTCTGGGAATAG
Organism: Akkermansiaceae bacterium; assembly: GCA_040264795.1. Lineage (GTDB taxonomy): Bacteria > Verrucomicrobiota > Verrucomicrobiia > Verrucomicrobiales > Akkermansiaceae > Oceaniferula. Next base: position 3,610 of record JBDQHQ010000140.1, read on the forward strand.
GTGGTGAGGTGAGGATAGACACCGCTGATTTTGCGGCTGCCGAAAGTGGCCACCATCTGCTCCTCGCTGTTGACAGTGCCGAATTTTACAGTAGCGGAGCCGCGCTCAGGCCCGGCCTGTATCGAGGTGATAGTGATGAGAGCGCAAGCAAGTGCACAACACCAACGGGTAGCTGCGTTGAATGGTTTGATCATGGATTTAATGGGGAGACGGGATTGGCGGTCCAGATTTGCCTCATAAGAGAATACGGACGAAAGAGCCTGGGCTTACATGAATAGCGCGCCAAACAACTGCACATTTGCGCAAGTCAAATTCAGCTCGCCTGATCAACTCGTCTGATCAACTCGTCTGATTTCACTTCCCCTCGTCTCAGATCAGGCTACAAATTATTGAAGCTAAATGCATAACTTTCAGCCAGCAATAATGAATAACTCCTTTTCCATCAGATCGTATTACTTGGTCCTCGGCATCCTTTTCTTGGCTCTGGCTTCTGCCAGTGCTGTGGACATTGTCGCCCACCGCGGCGCCTCGGCAGACGCACCGGAGAACACCGTGCCTGCATTTCAATTGGCATGGGAACGTGGTGCCGACGTGATCGAGGGTGATTTTTTCATGACCTCGGACAATGTCATTGTTTGCTTCCACGACAAGACGACGAAGCGCATAGGCGGCGGAGAGCTAAAAGTAAGCTCGACTCCCTATCAGCAACTTCAGCCCCTCGATGTCGGCGCGTGGAAAGGCACGCAATGGAAAGGGACCAGGATTCCGACCTTGGCCGAAGTACTGGCGACCTTGCCTGCTGAGAAAGGACGGATGTTCATCGAGATCAAGGATGGTGTGCGTATTGTCAAGCCGCTGGCAGAGCAGCTCAACAAGGCTGATATTGCGAAGTCACGGCTGAGCATTATTTGCTTTAATCAGGCGGTGATCGCTGCCTGCAAGAAAGCCATGCCGGAGGTGGACGCGATCTGGGTGGCTTCGACCAAGACCTATGAGAAAATGGGCATTGCCGGCGTGATCAAAACCGCGAAGCAGTTGGGGGCCGATGGTGTCGATGTGCAGGCGAGCCAAGCGATTACTCCGGAGTTTGGCAAAGCCCTTAGGGAGAACGGACTCCAGTATCATTGCTGGACGGTCAATGAGGTCCCCTTGGCCCGCCATATGGTCGAGATGGGTGTGGACTCGATCACCACGGACCGCCCCAGTTTTCTGAGGCAAGCCCTACAAGCAGAGCCAGCCACGAGCGAATAATACCGACTATGTCAGCTACTTTACCAAACGTTCGCTGTCTCTTTGCTGATATTGATGACACCATCTCAACGGACGGCAAGATTACCCGGCAGGCCTATGACGCTCTGTGGCGGGCGCATGATGCCGGGCTTGCCATTGTGCCGGTGACGGGACGACCCGCTGGCTGGTGTGACCACATCGCCAGGATGTGGCCGGTAGACGGAGTCATTGGCGAGAATGGCGGGCTCTACATGAGGATGATGGAGCAGGGACTGCAGCGTGAGTTCCGCTATGACGAGGCCACCCGTGTGGGTTTTAGAAAACGGCTGGATGAGATCCGTGAGGAAATTCTCACCAAGGTGCCGGGATCTGGCATCGCGTCTGACCAGCCTTACCGTGAATATGATTTGGCCATCGATTTCAGTGAGGATGTTGCGCCGCTTTCTAAGCAGGCTGTTGCGGAAATTGTGAATATCTTTGAAGCACATGGAGCGACCGCCAAGATCAGCTCCATTCATGTCAACGGCTGGTTTGGTGAGTTCGACAAACTGACCATGACAAAACAGTATGCCCGCGATGTCTTCGGCGTGTCATTGGATGATGAGAATGATGCCTTCGCGTTCTGTGGAGACTCCCCGAACGACGAGCCGATGTTCGCATACTTCAAGCACTCATTCGGGGTGGCCAATGTGCGCGAG
>JBDQHQ010000141.1:0-5503 GCA_040264795.1 Akkermansiaceae bacterium
ATATCTGCCTGGTAACCAGTGCCGGATACTGTGTGCGCACCAGTGAGGCCAACATCCGTGCCATGGGCAGGCCTTCTGCCGGTGTTGCCGGTGTCAAACCCAGGGAAGGTGATTACCTTGTGTCGCTGACGATTGTCAGTCCCGAGGCCAAGCTTTTGGTCGCAAGTGAGAACGGCCTAGGCAAACGCACAGCCTATGAGGAATACATGTCCAAAGGCCGCGGTGGCAAGGGCATGAAGACTATGAACGTTACCGAGAAAACCGGTAATGTGGTCGGTGCTCTTTCTGCCATGGAGGAGGATGAGCTGATGCTGATGACCAGTGATGGCCAGAGTATTCGGATCCGTTGTTCCGAGGTTCGTGAAACTGGCCGAGCTGCCCAAGGGGTCAAGCTGGTGACTCTCAAGGATGGTGAAAAGCTTCAGGATATCGCCCGGGTGATGCCGGACGATGAGCAGGACGAAACCGAGGACGAAAGCGGGGACTCCGAGCAGGAGGCTGGCACAGAAACCAGCGCTGCCGATGCTGCTGAAGCAACGGAGACGGAAGAACCCGGTGCGGAGGAATAGTGAATGCAAGAACTTCTGGATTTTGAGCAGGAACAGCACGCTGATCGTGTTTTCCTCGGGTGGGACCAACCCTTGCTCGAATCTCTGAAGGGTTGGCTGCTAGCCGATGAAAATCGCCACGACTTGGCATCCACGCTGGTGGTCGTGCCCACTTCCAATAGCGGCAGGCGTCTCCGCATGATGCTCTCCGGTGGCGGGGGTGTTATTTCTCCCCATGTGATTGTGCCAAGCAGGCTCTTTGAGGTCGAGGGGGTTGCTAGCAAGCAGGAGAGTTTGTGGGCATGGGTACAGGTCATCCGGGAAATTGACTTGAGTGAATTCCCTCATCTGTTTCGTAATCACGATGCCAATAGTAAGGCCGGTTTTCATGTGTCTCTGATGTTGGCCAAGCAGTTGATTGAACTGCGTCACACACTCTCTGATGCGAACGCCTCTTTCCGTGATGCCGGCTATCACAGCCCGGAGAAAGAACGATGGGCAGAGCTCGGAGAGCTGGAGAGCAAGATGATCAAGCAGCTCGGTAAATGGAAATTACGCGATCCCGTCATCATTAAGCGCGAGCAGGTTCTGTCTCCCGCTTTGCCTGCTGGTATCACTCGTGTCGTAGTTGCATGTGTGCCGGACCCTACTCCCATGGCGGTCCGTGCCTTGCAGGCACTTATGACCAAGGGCATTCCGGTGACGGTGTTGATCCAGGCACCGGAGAGCGAGAGAGATAGTTTCGATCTCTGGGGAGTTCCCCGGATTGAAGCGTGGGCTCAGAGGGATATCCATTTTCCTCAGTGGCAGGAGAGATTGCATCTTGTGGATCGTGCGAGTGATGCCGCTGAGGCCTGTGTGCGTATTTTGGCTCAACAGGGCACCTCTGCACAGGATACGGCTTTGGCCTTGTGTGATCCCACTTTTGAGGCGGCACTTGAAAAGACATTTTCTGAAAATGCGTGGCCCCTCTATAATCCTGAGGGGAGAAGCTTGGCGGCGTCAGGATTGGTTGGTCTACTGCGGGCGATGCGTGATCTGGTGACCAAGGATCAGCCGTTTGAGGCTCTACGTGAGCTCGTCAGGCTACCAGGTGCTGAGCTTTTTTTGCCAGAGGATGTTAGCCGCCACGAGGCAGCCCGGCAGATGGATCAGCTGCATTCACTCCATTTGCCCGAGACCCTGAGTGATGCACGCTATCTCGCTTCCACCAAGCAGAGGGAGATCATTCAATCTGTAGCTGCCCCCATTGATGCGTTGAAAGCGGCTAAAATGGTTCCAGTTTTGCGCCAGTGGTTATCACAGTGGTTAGCAAATACGGATGAAAGTATTGCCAAGGTGGCCGAGAAAGAGCTCGTTGAGGCGCTCGATGCGATTGCGAGGCTTGGGAAATATGGTGAGCGCATTGCAGCAGACGAAGCTTTTGAAATGCTTGCAGAGAGTTTGCAGTCAGCCCGGGTTCCGGCAGAGCATGGCGATAGCGTGCTTGATCTCCAGGGCTGGCTGGAAATTTCATATGACCCGGCTAAACATCTTGTCTTGGCAGGTATGCATGAGGAGTGTGTGCCGGATGGCACTGCGGATGATGTTTTTCTGCCGGATTCCCTGAGGGATGCACTGGGCCTGCGCAATATGCAGGCACGTTTTGCTCGTGACGCGTTTATGCTGCATGCGGCTCTCTCATCAAGGGCACAAGTTGGCCGGGTGGATGCCGTTGTCGCTAGGTTCAACGATGCAGGGGAAGCCCGCAAGCCTTCGAGGCTGTTGATGCGGGAGACGGGACAAGAACTCGCAGCGCGGGTACGCCACCTGTTTAATGAATCACCCTCGGATACCCCTAATCGTGGTGCTTGGGAGCGCGATTGGAAACTTTCGTTGCCTCGGATAGATAACATGTATGCGGCAGAATCGCCAACCCCTGTTTCCCCATCAGCCATTAAGGACTACCTCGATTGTCCATTGCGATTTTTCCTCAAGCGTATTGTCAAAATGCGGACTTACGATGCCGCCAAACGGGAAATGGATGCTCTCGATTTCGGTAAGCTTTGCCATCATGTGCTGGAGAGATTCGGGGTCGACGAGGCTATCCGGGATTCTACCAACAATGCTGATATTGAGCATTATTGTATGGAGCAGCTCGACGCCATAACCCGCAGTCATTATGGAAAAAACCTCTCCTTGCCCCTCATAGTGCAGCTAGAGAGTGCACGGGAACGGCTGCGTGCCTTTGCTGCCAAACAAGCTGCTGACCGTGCCATGGGATGGTGCATTCTGCACACGGAATATGAAGTCGGAGACAAGGGCGAGAGCTGGCAGCTTGACGGGCACCCCGTTAAAATGGCCATCGACCGGATCGACCGTCACGAGGACGGCAAGCAATGGAGAGTATGGGATTACAAGACATCAGGTAAGGCAAAAAATCCGGAGAAGGCACATCTCAGGATCTGGAAAGATGATGAAAACAGGCCACAACTTGGGGATTTCTGGGTAGCCTCTGGCAAAGAACATGGCTGGGCCGAGGTGCAGCTACCCATGTATGCGGCATTTGCCCAGCAGCACTTCAATACCGGAGAACTACCTCAAGTAGGCTACATCAACCTGCCCAGAGCGGTGAGTGAGGTGGCCTTTGAAGCTTGGAGTGGTTTTGACCAGTCCGTTCTTGAACATGCTATGAGCTGGGCTGAGGTCGCGGTGCATAAAATCAGGGAGGGAGACTTCTTACAAGCGGCTCATTACCCTGCTAGTATAAGAGACTGGGATGATTTTGATGAGCTTGCCCCGGATGGGCTTGCTGCTGCATTTGGCTTGGATCATGCCTGAAAGCTCAAAAAATAATCCATTGAATGCCCCAAATAACTGTTCATGATTTACACCTATGGCTTCTGAGAATCAAAACCAGAAAAAGCATGACCCACACGAAATCGAGGGAGTCGGAAGGCATCGCAACAAGACGAGCTCCTTCCTGCGGTGCGGGGTAATCATCTTATTGCTGCTATCTTTACTGACGGCTTTGGTATTGAGCCCGCTCTCGGGGAAAATTTATCGTAAGCTGCGCCACATCATTACCAGTAAGCCAAGTCAGGAGGAGAAGGCTGGTGACCTTGCGAAGCGTGAAAAAGAAACTGCTCCTGAGCCAGAGAAACCCAAGGAGCCCGAAATACGGCCACCAAAAGATCACACCGTTTCCTCCGGTGGAAACATACGCATGTTGTCCAGGGGTACCCAACTGCAGACTAAAATCACGATGGAGAAGGGCGTTGCGGCGTCAGTCGAACGTGTCACCGATGAGAGTTACAGCGCCCATTACGAACTGAAAATCAAGCTCCCCAAGGCAATCACTACACTCCCTGATCTGGAAAAAAACACCCCGGGACTGGGCTCAATACTGCCCGGTTTGGAGGTAATGCTTGCAGATGCAAAAGTCTCCGGTTTTTTCTACCAAATCTACGAGAACAAAACCCAACGACTCAAAAAGAATGCAGCCATGCTCAACGAGCTCATGACCAGGCATAACTTTTATGACTGTGAGACCATTCTTAATATGAAGCACCCGGAGACGGGGCAACGCATGCTCCTGATGCAAGCGGAAATGGATGTGGTTTCCGATGGGTCGGATGGAGATCGCCTGCCGGTCATGCCTGAGGAGATTGTCAACTCAACCAACTATCAGCCACTTACGAGTTATGGTTGGAAAAAAACAGGCAAGTCTCCCAATCCGCTCATCAAGGGCTGGAAAAACAGGATTCGCAAGGCAGAGGCAGAAATAGCTCTTCCTGATACCAAAGCAGACCGCAAGGCATGGCTACGCTCGCGTATTGAGAAGATCAAGCGGGAGATTCAGGACATGGAATCACGGAGCTTTCTTGTGGCGGAATACGATCCTTTTATCGTGATGCCCATCAACATGCTGGTATCAAAGGGAGATCCCTATGCAGCCAGAGTAGGTGACTACGCCATTGTCATTCATGAAGGTGAGGTATACCCCTCCATTGTCGGTGATGCGGGACCAAGTTTCAAGGTGGGCGAGACCTCCCTGAGGTTTTGTAAGCAAATCAATCCGAAGGCGGGTATTTATTCCCGACCTGTGAGTGATCTCAGTGTCACCTACATTGTTTTTCCCGGCTCAAGGGATTCTTCGAGGGAGCCTGATTACTCGGCGTGGCGCACGCGCTGTCTCGATTTTATCTCTAAAGTGGGCGGCTTGGGTGCAGAGCACGAGCTACATAGCTGGGAAAACACTTTTCCGGGTATTGACAACTAAATGGCTGGGCTGTGCCGGGTTTTTGGGGATAGTCAGCCAATGCCCATGGGTTCGGGTCCTTATCACCAGTATCGAAGCTCAGGCTTGTCAAACCAGGATATGGCCACATACTGCTACACATGATCAAGGTGTTACTTGCTGTCATAGTGCCGTGTATGATGTTCACGGGATGCAGTCATTTTTTTATGCCCGATGGTTGGCCAATGGAAATTAAGTCTCAGCCTAGTGCTGTGGCACACATCAAGGAACATGTGAAATTCACCGGTTCGGGTATTCGTCTGACCGAGCCTGAAAAGGCCTTGCTCACGTTCCTTCATGATGATGACAACATTGCTGCCGCTGCAGGCAAAAAGAACCGTCCAGGCGCTCACCAGTGGTCTGCAGCGGAAATCTACCGGGTTGAGCCTGGCAAGCATGTATCCGTGTTGTGTGAAAACGGTTACCAGCAGACCGCGGTCTATTTTCACTATGATGAAGCACAGAAGACGTGGTTCCGCGTCAACCATCTTGGAGAGAATCACAGTGGTGGAGTTCCTGCAGTTGTGGTGAAGTAGGGCTTGCCGCTTTATCCCCCGGACCCTGTAAAAAAAGTTTGCTATCAGCCGCATTGCTGGCTAGCGTCCGCCCGCATCCCACGGGACACTTATGGACAGGTGGCAGAGTGGTCGAATGCGCACGCTTGGAAAGCGTGTGA
>JBDQHQ010000142.1:0-5486 GCA_040264795.1 Akkermansiaceae bacterium
ATATTTCACCTGCCATCCGGGACTATCTGCAGTTGAACTCCGGGGACCGGGTACACTGGCGTTTTGTGGAGGTCGGTCAGGTGCCACATGGACCATGGAAGACCTATGCCATAGACGAAGAGCAGCGTCTCAAGCAGCTAGAATTGGACGCTCAGCGCAAGTATCTGGAGTATCTGCGTCAGCTGCGTGACAAGCAGTTTTTGGAGCGTCCCATCCAGACCCAATATCGCTGAGGCAATACCAATAAGGTCCCGAAACGTGCCTATGGAGCCGATTAATCCCTTCATTCTTCTTGACTGAGCTTGTGGGCGGTCCTAAATCCCCGCCCCCACCAAGAAACCCCGTTTTTCCCATGGCAACTGCACAAGTCATCCTCAAAGAAAAAATCGAAGGCCTCGGCGCAGAAGCCGATGTGATCAAAGTCCGCGCTGGCTACGCCCGCAACTTCCTGATTCCGCAAGGCAAGGCCTACGAAGCCAACGACTCTAATCTGCGTCATCTTGAGGCTCTCAAGGCTGCCCGCTCCCAGCGTGAAGCCGAGGAACTGGTCGCTGTTCAGCAAATCGCCACCAAGCTCTCCAAGATGACTCCCAAGTTCGAGCTGGCCACAGGTCAGAATGGAAAGGCTTTCGGCTCAGTGACCAGCATGGACATCCACAAGAAGCTGGCCGAGCAGGGCATTGAAATCGATCGCCACTCCATTGAGCTCGACAAGGCCATCAAGAATACCGGCAAGTTTGATATCACCATCAGACTCCACTCTCAGGTGGTGTGTAATCTCGCCATTCAGGTGGACGCTGTCGAAGCAACTGCTCAACAGCAAGCCGAGGCCGATGATCTCGAGGCTGCACAAGCCACTCTCGAAGAAGCGGCTGCCGAACAGCAAGATGGGGAAGTCTGAACTTGGCCGTTACGCAAATTTAAAGCCCCGTCTCTTCCTGGAGTTGGGGCTTTTTTCTTGGTGTGGCAGCGGGCGTCTCTGGTGCAATGGGTTGCCCTACACAATACCCTGTCGCAGGGCTTTTGAGACGGCCTCTGTTTGGGAGTTAACGTGCAGCTTTCGATAAATGGAGCGCACGTGCATGTCGACGGTGTGCTGGGAAATTTTAAGTTGGTTGGCGATTTCCTTCTTGATTAGGCCCTGCACAAGAAAGCGCAAAACGTCCTGTTCACGCGAGGTGAGGGGGTCGGTCTTCTCGACGGGTCCGTGACGCGAAAAGCCCTCGAGAATCATCTTGGCGATCGGGCTGCTGAGTGCTGACTCGCCCTCGATGATATCGCGGATTCCGCCTAATAGTTCATCCGGGTCACTGGTCTTGAGCAGATAGCCTGATGCTCCATTGCAGATGGCGCGGTAGACCTTTTCGCGTTCATCAAAGGAACTCAGGATGAGCACCTTGGTGTCTGGCATAAGGGTCTTGAGATCGGTGAGGACCTCAAGTCCGCCCTTGCGCGGAAGGCCCAGGTCGAGCAGGAGTAGGTCGGGGTGCTCCTTGGTAAACTTGAGCCTCTCATACATCTCATCCGCACTACGAAAATGATGCGGGCATTCGAGATCAGCCTCGGCATTGATGAGCCGCATGATTTGAGTGGCAAAATTTTCGTGGTCTTCGAGAACCCAGATGGTGGTGCTCATGATGATGTCGACGGGTTGGTGAGGGCACTTCGTTTGACAAGCAGGCGGATGGTGGTTCCTTTGCCGGATGCCGAATCAATTTGGAGATCTCCATTCATGACTTCGGCACGCTCTTCAAGCTTCTTCGCGCATATGGGCATCTGATTATCATTGATGGGTAAACCGACGCCGTTGTCCATGATTTCCAGAACCAGTTTATCAGCTTCATCCCACAAACGAATGGAGACCTGGTCGGCCTGCGAGTGTTTGATGATGTTGTGAATGGCCTCCTTGTAGAAGAGGAAGAGGTGGCGTTTGGCATCCAAGCTCAGCTTGGCGGTCGTCTTGGTGGTGGCGCAGTCGAGACTGAATTCGGTGCCACGCAGGAGGCGTCCCGCGGTCTCGCGCATGCGGTGGACAAGGTCTCCGATTGAGTCCTGCTTGCGTTCCAATAGCCAAACGATGTCGCGCATTGCCAGCGAGCTTTCGCGGGCAATGAGCTCGACTTCCCCGAGGTCTTGATCCACCTCCGTGGGTCCGTTGAGACGGGCCAAGTCCTTGCGTGCGGTGCGCGCTATCATCGAGATGCTGCCGAGGTTGCTGCCAATGTCATCGTGGAGGTCGGCCGCAATGCGCTTGCGGATGATGTCGAGGTGTTCACGGGATTTGATGCGTCTGCGCTCAAAGATGTATACCGGGATCAGGAAGGTTAGACCGAGAGCCACAGCGGATGCCCACGAGACGTTGAGCTCGCTACGAGTGGAAAGGCGGCGGTGGATGGCGCGTAGGGAATGCATTTCCATATTGATTTGGCTGCGCTGGATCAATTCATCGAGCCAGTCTTCGATGTTGGCGATGCGACTCTCCGAGCTGTCACCATCGGTAAGCACGGTGATCGGAACACTCTTTTGCTGGTGGGTGCGCTTGACGGGTAGGCCCTGCGCAATGTTTTTCCCTGCTGACCAGACCTGGATTTCAGAGAGGGCGTGCATGGTTCGCTCGCTCAGCAACCAAGGTGTTCTGGCGGTAATGGTGATTGTGTCGGCGCGGTTCTGATCAAAGGCAAAGACCAAGGGGGTGCACTGATTGCTGCCGTATAGTGGGTTGGACCACTCCTTGAGCAGGAGCGAGTGATTGTCTCCTGTTGAGTCAAGTTGCACACTGATCGAGTTTGGAAACACTGAGGAATACGAAGAGCCATACATTTGATAGGGAAACAGGACGATATGATCGATGGCCACGGGTTGAACCAGCTTGATGGTCCAAGTGCTGGCGGTGCCGCTTTTGTCCACCACCAGTGCGTCGCCCCCATCGCCATGAACAGCTTTACCATGGTGCCAGATACCCAGTGGGCAGCGTCCATCGTTGAGTGTGGCAGGATTCCAGACCGGTGAAATTTCGAGGTCGCCGGAGGTGATGACCCTCGCATTGAAGGAGACCGGTTGACCTTTTGAGAAAACGAAGATTTCAGATAGGCCATAGACATCATATGTGCCTTTATCGTGGCCACGCTGAACGCTCAGACGCAGGTAGCGCGCGTCGGTGTTGGCTTCGAATCTGGCCGGCATTCCGTCCATGTGGCGGAAAATGTTTTGGTTCGAGCGGTAGATGGAGACGGCATCGCTGAAATCCTTTTCTTTGGAGAGCTCAATGGTGAATAGCAGGGGGAAGATGCCACTGTCGGCGACGAGCTCGCGTTGGCATGGGATCAGGTAGATGGTGTCAAGCGGCATTACCTTGCCGAAATCCATGACGATGCTTGGATCTGGGGAATTTGAAGTCATGCGGTGGCCAAGGTAGCCAAGAGAACAGCGCAGTGAAAATTGTTGGTAGCGTGCCAGTTTTGCGGATTCACGATCCAGACGAAGCATGCGATTTTCCACCTCGACCAGCTTGGGATTGACCACGCGCGCAAGCTTGGAGATCGGATTGCTTCGTGAAAGGTCGTCACCCCAATTGATATTCTGTGCGCATGCGAAGGGGCTCATCATCGCCGCAACAAGTGTCGCTCCGAGGGCCGCGCATAGCGGCGAAAATGATGTGAGGAGTGGAGCAGGCATTAGAGGGGAAATAATTCAGATATTGTGAAAATCAGGATGGCTCTTCAATCTTTTTTGGTCTCATCGAATCTTCGTTTAAAGACAGTGGATGCTGCGTTTTACCGCTTCACGCTTGAGTCGTAGTTCACGCCACTCGTTAACCATTCGGCTGGCCTCGATTACCCCGCAGCCGGCGGGAATTTTGATGTGCTCGCCATGCCACCAGACGCCGCGGATAGCGACCACCGCGTCAAAGCGTCCGTGGTCCCAGACACCAAAAGGAGCGCCGAATCCCGGGGGGCAACCGAGTCGCTCACGCCACTTGATGAGTTGATGCATGGTCTTGCTGGTGCGGGGCAGAGGACCTAATGCGGGTGTCGGATGGAGTCGGTCGAGCAGTGTCGCTGGAGGGATTTCGCGTCCGAGGTGCACACGGATGCGCGTCAGGAAGTGGCAGATGGAGCCGAGGTCCATGATTTCGCGCTGATCGCGCTCAAGGCTACCCAGGTCGAGGAGTTTGGCTTCCAGAGTCTGGGCCACGTATTCGTGCTCGCGGATCTCTTTTTCGTCGACACCAAAGATGGCCCGGTCCTCGCTGCGGGCCGTGCCGGCAAGGGCCATGGTTTGTAACATGCGGCCATCCATGGCCAGTAGCAGCTCCGGAGTGGCACCGGCAAAGCCCTGTCGGCCTTCGCAGTATGCGTAGGAACGCAAGGGGCTGCGGCAGGCTGCCATCGAGCCCATCAGCTCGCGAGTATTGAAGTGCTTGCATGTGCCGGTCTCGGTGACCACGGGCACGGTCTTCTCGAAGAGACCCTGACGGATGGCATCATTGATTTCCTGGAAGACCTCCGAGAAGGCGACTGTATCCATCGTCTCCCATCGGCATTCGAGCGCCGGTCCAGCCGGGAGTCGCTTGGAGAGCTCGTCGAGGCTGATGATTTCGTATTCCAGTGGAATACGCCAGGGTTTGTCCTCGATCTGCTGGAAGGGTCGCAGGTAGAAGGCTACTCCGTCGGCGGGTGGCTCACTGGAGCGACTCATCGGTCCACGACCCATCACCACGCTGCCGTCATCTCGGGCGAGCCATGCCATGCAATCAGATGAGGCTTCACTCATGCCGAGGCAGGATGGGGCTTGGCCCGTCGGGTTGCAAGCGACTTTCAAAAGGCATTTCTGACATGGTTTATGTGGGGCTTTTGGCCGTTGTGAAGAATGATTTCCATGACATCGTAGCGCCAGCTCGGACGGGTTGTGCCCAGTTGGCTGATCCAGTGGCGTGCACCCCGTTCAATGAGCTTTTGCTTGTGGTGGTCGACGGCATCGAGTGGGCGGATGGGTTGGGTGCCGATGCGGGTCTTGACCTCGACGAAGAGCAGCAACTTTCCATCGCGGGCAATGATGTCGATCTCGCCGCCCTTGGGTCCCCGGTAATTGCGCGAGAGGATCTTGCAGCCTTGGCTTCGCAGCCAACTAACGGCGACGCGCTCGCCGTGGCGCCCGATCCATTGAGGGTCACGCGCTTCGCCCGACGCATCAGTCAAGCGGCAGGGAGAGTTGAGCCACGGGCTGAAACGAGCGACGATGGTGGCGGCAAGGGCCGAGGTTCCGAAGCGCTTCAAGATGCTCCTTTGTGCCATATCCCTGATGCCTGGCAAAGCCATAAGCGGGGAACTCCAAATCAATTTCAGCCATCAGTCGATCGCGGGTAACTTTGGCAATGATGCTGGCAGCAGCAATGGAGAGTGACTTTCCATCACCCTTGACGACCACGTCATGGGGGTAGGGGAAGTCTTTAACCGGGAGGCCGTCGATCAGGTAGTAGTTGGCTG
>JBDQHQ010000143.1:0-5452 GCA_040264795.1 Akkermansiaceae bacterium
GTGGTGCCACCTACCAGGTGCCTCTGGAAGTTGATGCAAATCGCTCCGAGTCGCTTGCTATGCGTTGGCTCGTCAGTTTTGCCCGTTCCAAGAAGGGCACTCCGATGCACGTCGCATTGGCCAATGAGATCAAAGACGCTGCCAACAACCAAGGCAATGCCGTTCGTAAGCGCGACGACATGCATAAAATGGCACAAGCCAACCGCGCCTTTGCTCACTTCCGCTGGTAATCCAACAAATCCCAGCGGATTTTTTGTGTAAAAATCCGAAACCTTTCCGCCTCCAACAAGCCATGTCTGAGAATCCCAATCATCCAAACCGTCCATACCCTCTGGAACGGACGCGGAATATTGGGATTGCGGCACACATTGATGCCGGCAAGACTACACTTACCGAGCGTATTCTGTTCTACACCGGGATGATTCACCGCATTGGTGAAGTTCATGATGGTGCTACGGTCACAGACCATATGGAGCAAGAGCGTGAGCGTGGTATTACCATCACCTCTGCAGCGGTCACTTGCGAGTGGATCCAAAATCCCAACGAGGGGGTTTTCAAGTTATTTGAAAAGCAAAAGCAGCGTATCAACATCATCGATACGCCTGGTCACGTAGATTTCACCGCTGAAGTAGAGCGCTCTCTCCGTGTTTTGGATGGTGCCATTGTTGTTTTTTGCGGTGTTGCTGGTGTCCAACCACAGACCGAAACGGTTTGGCGCCAGGCTGACAAGTATTCTGTTCCGCGTATCGTGTTTGTGAACAAGATGGATCGCGTGGGCGCAAATTTTGAAAATGTCTTTCAGGATGTGAAAGAAAAGTTCGGTGTTCAAGCTGTTCGCATTCTCATTCCCATCGGATCTGAGGAAAATCTCCAGGGTCAGATTGATGTGCTCAACATGAAGGCTGTCATCTACAAGGATGATGACACCATGGGTTCAACTTTCGATATCACAGAACTTCAAGGAGATCTTCTGGCTGAGGCAGAGGCCGCACGTGAAGAGCTTGTATCCATACTTTGTGACTGTGATGAAGAGCTGGGTGAAAAATTCCTCATGGATGAGGAAATTACCACCGATGATCTCAAACAAGCCCTCCGCCGTGCAACGATTTCCAATCAAGTAGTTCCCGTTGCTGGAGGCTCTGCATTCAAAAACAAAGGCGTTCAGTTTCTTGTCGATGCAGTGGTTGATTACCTGCCAAGTCCATTGGATATCCCAGCTGCGCTCGGCCAAGCCCCTGATGATGAGCAACAGGAAGTTCTCGCTGAGACCGATGACCATGGCAAATTCTGCTCATTGGCCTTTAAACTCTGGGCCGACAAATATGTGGGTAAGCTGGTATTTTTCCGGGTCTATTCAGGCATGGTTTCAAAAGGCGACATGGTCTACAACCCACGCACACACAAGAAAGAGCGCATTGGGCGCCTCATCAAGATGCATGCGGATAAGCACGAAGACATTGAAACGTGCTACGCGGGGGACATCGCGGCCATCGTTGGGCTTAAAAATGTCCAGACCGGAGACACGCTTTGTCAGGAGAAATTCGAGATCATGCTCGAGCCACCTCTCTTCCCGGAGCCCGTCATTTCCATGGCTGTGGAGCCCAAAACAGTCGCCGACCAAGAGAAAATGGCTCTCGCTCTGACACGCCTTTCTGAGGAAGACCCCACCTTTGTGGTGAAAACAGATGAAGATACCGGCCAGACCATTATCTCAGGTATGGGTGAGCTACATTTGGAGGTCATTGTAGACCGCATGAAGCGAGAGTTCAAAGTCGAGTGCAACGTAGGTAAGCCTCAAATAGCGTATCGTGAAACGATCACTTCTCCAGCTGGTGGCGAGGGTAAGCTTGTCAAGCAGTCAGGTGGACGTGGCCAGTATGGACATGTGGTGCTTAACGTTGCACCTGAGGACAAAGGTAAAGGGCTGACTATAGACAACCAGGTTGTGGGTGGAGCCATTCCCAAGGAATTCATGAACTCGGTATTCACCGGGGTGCGCACGGCCATGTCAAACGGGATCATCGCCGGCTACCCGGTTGTTGATGTTCACGTCAATATCACGGACGGATCATATCATGAGGTGGATTCGAACGAAAATGCCTTCAAAATGGCAGCCATTCTCGGCATGCGTGATGCTTTTAAAAATGCCAAGCCGATTCTCCTTGAACCTGTGATGGAAGTTGAGGTTACCACCCCGGAGGACTACCAAGGCGATATCATGGGGGACTTGAACCGCCGCCGTGGTCAGATTCAGGAAATCGAGAACAAGCCAAGACACGCCGTGCTCAAGGCCCTTGTCCCACTCGCTGAAATGTTTGGATATTCAACAGCGATTAGAACGCTCTCCAGCGGACGCGCAGATTACACGATGAAACCTCGTAGCTTTGAGCAAGTGCCACAAGCCATCGTCGATGAAATCACTAACGAATACGCCTACGCCAGCTAAAAATACCATCTCAGTCGAACAAAACATCTTTCAACCAATCTAACTAACATCCGATATGCAACAGCAGAAAATTAGAATCCGCCTGCGCGCCTATGATCACCGCGCCATTGACAAGTCCGCTTTGGAAATTGTCGAAACAGCCAAACGCACCGGTGCCAAAGTTGCTGGTCCTATCCCATTGCCCACACGCATTGAGAAGTTTAGCGTTAACCGCTCTGTGAACCAAGACAAGAAGTCGTCTGAGCAGTTTGAGATCCGTACTCACAAAAGGATGCTCGATATCGTCGATCCCACAGCACGCACCGTGGACGAGCTCAAGAAACTTAATCTTCCTGCAGGAGTCGACATTGCCATCAAGATCTGACACTGCGCGTTGAATCACTACCAATTAACCATTTAAAAACCACTAATCTTACCAATACCATGGCATTAGGACTACTAGGAAAAAAAGTCGGCATGACGCGCATATTCGATGCAGAAGCCGGAACATCCATACCTGTGACTGTTGTTGACGTTGCCGGCAATGAGTTTCTCCAGGTCAAAACCTCTGAAACAGACGGATACTCTGCTGTTCAGGTTGGCTATGACGACCAAAAAGAACTTCGTTTGAATCTCCCCAAGCGTGGCCACTTCAACAAATATGGATCTTCTCCCAAGAAATTGGTCAAAGAGTTTCGTTTTGACAGTGACGAGCAAATTCCAAACACAGAAGAGGCGCATCCAGGAGCTTCATTGTTCGAAGACGGCCAGTGGATTGATGTCATTGGCACTACTAAGGGAAAAGGTTTCCAAGGTGTGGTCAAGCGTTACAATTTCTCTGGCCAGCCTGATTCTCACGGACACATGATGCACCGCCGCCCGGGAGGTGTGGGTGCAGGAACATGGCCCGGACGAATCTGGAAAAACAAGAAGATGCCCGGACGTCACGGTGTATACAACCGCACTGTTCAGAATCTCAAGGTGGTTCAGGTGCGGCCTGAGGACAACGTCATCCTGGTTTCCGGTGCTGTTCCCGGTCACAAAGGTGCCTACGTTGTCATCCGCCCAGCAGTGAAGAAAACAGCCCCATCTGCCAGCTAAACTAGCGACTGGCAGCTCAGCTGTCTGGACATTAACCGATAACTATTAACTGATAACTAATCATGTCAAAAACACTCTCTATCAAAGATGCGCAAGCTGCAAACATCCAAGTGGTCGAAGGCCGCAAGGGTGACCAGGCCGTGCACGATCTCGTAACCGCTTATCGTGCCAATCGCCGTAGTGGCACTGCATGCACGAAAACTCGTGGTGAGGTCAAGGGCTCCAACAAAAAACTCTGGAGACAAAAAGGCACCGGCCGTGCACGTGCGGGCACTACTAAAAACCCTGTATGGCGCGGTGGTGGTATCGTCTTCGGACCAAGGCCACGCTCCTACGCCAAGACAGTTAGCAAGGGTACTCGTAAACTGGCTCTACGCAAAGTGCTCGGTGATCTCATCAGTGCTGAGTGTGTTGTCTCTGTGCCTTCATTTGCCATTGAAGACGGCAAGACCAAGTCGTTTGCTGCTGCCATCAAAAAAATCACTGACGCTCGCAATGTGCTTGTCGTTGCCGAGAAGTTTGATGACAAGACCTACCTTGCTGGACGCAACGTTCAGAACGTTTTGCTCATTACCGCGGCTGAAATGAACATCGAGCAGCTTCTCTATGCTGACACTGTAATCCTCGTTGAGGACGCCTATGAAACCCTAGCACGCCGCACCGCTTAATTATTTAATCACAATCGCAACCATGAAAGATATCTATCAGGTCATCGACACTGTTCTCATTAGTGAGAAAGCCACCCTTCTTCAGGAAAACAACAACGAATACGTATTCAAGGTGGACCGCAATGCGAACAAACTCGAAGTGAAGCGTGCTATTGAGCAACTTTTCGGAAAGAAGGTCGCTACTGTCCGCACACTCAATTGCCGCGGCAAGAGTAAGCGCAATCGTCGCGCTGACGCAGGCCGCACTGCAAGTTGGAAAAAAGCCATTGTCCGTCTCAAGGATGGCGAAACTCTCGATCTCGTATAACCAAAGGTCAGACTCATACACCAAATTCATTCCCGCTGAAAAACGATAACATCGAACCCAATAGCGAATTATGCCTCTTAAAAAATTCAAGCCAGTAACTCCATCAAACCGCTACAAAGAGTGGCCTACTTACGAGGAGATTACCAAAACAACACCTGAAAAAAGCCTGACCCGTCCGCTCAAAAAGAGTGGTGGGCGCAACAATCAGGGACGTATCACATGCCGTCACAAAGGTGGTGGGCACAAGCGTAAGTATCGTCTTGTTGACTTCAAGCGCAACAAGGTTGACGTCCCTGCAGTAGTGCAAAGTATCGAGTATGATCCGAACCGCACCTGCCGTATTGCGCTTCTCAAGTATGAGGATGGCGTATTAAGTTACATCCTTGCCCCAGTGGGTCTCAGTGTTGGGGATACCGTTCTCTCTGGTGAAACAGCGCCACCAAAGCCAGGTAATGCTATGCAGCTCAAGCATGTTCCACTCGGAACAGCGATCCACAATATCGAGATGACTCCGGGAGCCGGTGGTAAGATTGCACGCTCTGCCGGACAGCAGGCCATCCTGTCAAACCGTGAAGAGGACGGAGACGCTCTGGTTAAAATGCCTTCCGGTGAAATCCGCAAATTCAATCAGAACTGCTACTGCACCATCGGCCAGGTTGGCAACCGTGATCACATGAACGAGGTTTCCGGGAAAGCAGGCCGCAGCCGCTGGAAGGGTATACGCCCGTCTGTTCGCGGTATGTGCATGAACCCTGTCGATCACCCCAATGGTGGTGGTGAGGGTAAGTCAAAGTCCGGTGGTGGACGCCAACACCTCAAGTCACCTTGGGGGCACACCAAAGGCCAAAAAACCCGCAGAAAGCACAAGCCGTCAAACAAGTTTATCGTTTCACGTCGCAAGAAATAGAAAATTCTTAACTAAGAACCAATATGCCAAGATCACTTAAAAAA
>JBDQHQ010000144.1:0-5441 GCA_040264795.1 Akkermansiaceae bacterium
GAAATAAACAGATACCAAACAGAGCTAGTGGGCTGCTTTTGGCTCACAGAGTTTGCAGGCCCCACAGATTTAGTGAGTCATGGCTCTCAAGGGGAGGATCGAAAAGCTCAGATGCCGGCCAGAATTTCATTGAGTGTCTGACTGGGTCGCATGGCTTGGCCCGTGAGCGTGTCATCCATTTTGTAATACCCCCCCGTGTCAACACTTGAGCCCTGAACTGCGATGAGCTCCTCGACAATCTTGTCTTCATTCTCTCTTAGAGCTGAGGCCACTGGTGCGAAGCTTGAGGCCAGCTCCGGATCGCTTGTCTGGCCAGCCAAGGCTTCGGCCCAGTAGAGTGCCAGATAGAAATGAGAGCCGCGGTTATCAATGCCGCCGAGCTTACGGGTGGGGGACTTGTCATTGAGTAGGAACTGCCCGGTGGCAGCGTCGAGCGCATCAGCCAGTATCTGCGCCTTGGCGTTACCAAATTTGGCAGAGAGGTGCTCGAGGGATACGGCAAGGGCGAGAAACTCTCCCAGTGAATCCCAGCGCAGGTAATTCTCAGAGGTGAATTGCTCCACGTGTTTCGGAGCGGAGCCACCGGCTCCGGTTTCAAAGAGACCACCACCGTTCATCAAGGGCACGATGGATAGCATTTTAGCAGAAGTGCCTAGCTCGAGGATGGGGAAAAGATCGGTCAGGTAGTCGCGCAGAACATTACCGGTCACGGAAATAGTATCCTCCCCGGCTTTGCAGCGCTCCAGAGTGAATTCGGTAGCTGCCACCGGTGACATGATGTGGATTTCAAGCCCACTGGTATCGTGTTCCGGTAGGTATTGGTTTACCTTGGCAATGATTTGAGCATCGTGAGCGCGAGTTTCATCAAGCCAGAAAACAGCAGGTGTAGCGGTTGCGCGTGCACGGGATACAGCGAGTTTTACCCAGTCTTGGACTGGTGCGTCCTTGGTCTGACAGGCACGCCAGATGTCACCCTGCTCTACCTCGTGTTCGATCAGGGTATTGCCCTCAGCGTCTGTGATGCGCACCGTGCCGGCAGCAGGAATTTCAAAGGTCTTATCGTGCGAGCCGTATTCCTCGGCTTTTTGAGCCATCAAGCCAACATTGGGCACCGTCCCCATGGTGGTAGGGTCAAAAGCTCCATTCTTCTTACAGAAGTCGATCGTAGCCTGATAAATACCTGCGTAGGATGAATCTGGAATGACAGCCTTGGTGTCCTGGGTTTCCCCTGCAGCATTCCACATTTGTCCGGAGGTGCGGATCATAGCCGGCATGGAAGCATCCACGATGACATCACTGGGCACATGCAGGTTGGTAATACCCTTGTCAGAGTTGACCATGGCGAGAGCAGGACCATTGGAATAGGCTTCCTGAATGTCTGCGATGATAGCGGCTTGTTGGTGCTCGGGCAGGGTCTGCAATTTGGTTAACAAGTCACCAAAGCCGTTTCTGAGGTCAACTCCGGCCTCGCAAAGGATCTCACCGTGTTTTTCAAAGACGTTTTTGAAGAAAGCAGCAACGCAGTGCCCGAAGATGATGGGGTCTGAGACCTTCATCATGGTGGCTTTCATGTGCAGGGAAAAAAGAACACCCTGGTCTTTAGCGTCTTTGATTTGTTCCTCGAGAAACGTCACAAGTGCAGCCTTACTCATGCGTGTGGCATCAATAATTTCTCCAGCGAGAAGCGGGGTGCTCTCCTTGAGAACCGTGATGGTGCCATCTGAGGCGGTGTGTTCAATGCGAACATCCGTCGCGCTGCCGACCGTCACTGACTTTTCATTGGAGCGGAAGTCACCTGCGGACATGCATGCAACATGAGACTTGGAGTCCGCGCTCCATGCGCCCATGCGGTGAGGATTCGCCTTGGCGTATTCCTTGACTGCCTTGGGTGCGCGGCGGTCTGAGTTTCCCTCCCTGAGCACGGGGTTTACGGCAGATCCTTTGACCTTGGCGTATACATCCTCAGCATCGGCATAGTCGGGAATGTCATAACCTTTTTGTTGAAGCTCGGTGATCGCTGCCTCCATTTGGGGAACAGACGCTGAGATATTGGGAAGCTTGATGATGTTGGCTTCCGGAGTTTTGGCAAGTTCACCGAGCTCTGCGAGGGCATCGCCAGTCTTTTGGTCTTCAGTGAGTCTGTCGGGGAATTGAGCCAGAATTCTGCCGGCTAGTGAGATGTCACGGGTCTCGACCTTGACTCCTGATGATTTGGTGAAGGCTTGAATGATAGGCAGCAAGGAATAAGTGGCTAATGCTGGTGCCTCATCGGTCTGGGTGTAAATAATGGTCTCTTGGCTCATGGTGAAAAAGAATAGACGCGCGGCTGTTTAAAGTAACCTGCCGTGAGGTCAATGTTATTCCTGTGCGCTCTGTGTCTGTGCGCCGTAAGGCCATAAGGTAACGCCAGTGGCTTAAACAGAGCACTGGCTGTGCCAATATCACCAGAGGTAGTTAGCCTGCTTGGAGCTATTTCCCGCTCAGTGATGCCTGCCAACCCAAACAGCTTATGCTGTGCTCATCATGTTCCCAAGTGTGAGCAGATTGAATGAGTTGCTGCAGGTAATCAATCGCATGTGTGACCGCTTCGGTCATCTCCCGGCCTTGAGCCAAGCCCGCGGTGATGGCTGCTGAAAGAGTACACCCGGTGCCGTGAATTCCATCGGGAGTGGAAATACAGGGATGCCGGAAATGGTGAGCTTGACCCTCATGCCAGAGCACATCAAGTCGATCAGTGTTGCCGGGCAAATGGCCACCTTTGAGCAGGCAGGAGATTTGATGTCGCTGGCCAATATCACGTGCGGCAATATCCAGCTCATCCTCAGACTGGATGCTACAATCAAGCAGTGCTTCAGCTTCCGGGATATTGGGAGTGACGAGTGTCGCGACAGGAAGCAAGTCCTTGATCAGGGCATCAATGCAGTCTCCCTCAGTGAGCACAGAGCCAGTGGATGCGATCATCACCGGGTCAACCACGAGTGGGACTTTAAGCTCTTTGAATATCGCTGCCGTGGTGCGGACGCTCTCCACGGTGGGCAACAGGCCTGTTTTGGCAGCGTGGATCGGATAATGCTCAATGAGTATCTTGAGCTGAGCCTCAAGCGTGGATATTTCCGTGGGTTCGATCAGGCGAACCTCTCTTGGTGTTTCAGCAACGACACAGCTAATAGCGCTCAGGCCATGAACGCCGTGATTGAGGAATGTT
Source organism: Akkermansiaceae bacterium (assembly GCA_040264795.1). Taxonomy (GTDB): domain Bacteria; phylum Verrucomicrobiota; class Verrucomicrobiia; order Verrucomicrobiales; family Akkermansiaceae; genus Oceaniferula. The sequence goes on from JBDQHQ010000144.1 coordinate 3,206, forward strand.
TTCAGATCTGCCTGAATACCAGCCCCGGCCGAGCAGTCCGCCCCGGCAATGGTAAGGGCAATGGAAGTCTCATTAGTAGCCATCTCAATGGGGGGCGATCCTCTTAGCGATGACAATTGATGTAGCATGGGTCAAAAACTTTACGATTGGTCATCGCAGAGCCTAACCTTGCTGTTCAATCATCGAGTCTTTTGCCCCGTGGCAGGCAAGAAACGGTAGTAGACCTCAAGCATGAAGGTAGCAAGGCAGGTTGCCATGTGCGGTCCGTTGGCTCCATGGTGAACTTTTTCTTTGCGGCTCCATGAACCGTCGTCACCTTGTGCCGCAAGCAGTTTGTCCCTGAAGATTTCATTATACTCGTCCCAATCTCCGCCACCTCGGTTGATCATCGCCTGAGCATTATAATAGTGGTAGTAAAGGTTGGATGATTCTTCCTCCCAGTCAAACTCTGCATTTTTTCTGATGTATTTGATGCCATCACGCACCACGGAATGGCTGCTCTTATCCCACATTTGATAGGCCAATACACCACCACCTGTGAGCCCGGGGCTTCTGGCGGCACTTCTTCTGTAGCCGATGGCGCCGTTGCTACCTTGCACCTCTTCGAGGTAATCAAGAGCCTCTTTAATAGTATCCTTAAAATCCTTGTCATCCCAGAGGCCGGTATGCTTGCAGGCCTTCAATGCCTGGATTTGCCAGAAGCCAACCGAGTTGTCACCGTCGTTGGAGCCTGTATCAAATCCATAGACCCAGCCGCCGCTTTTTGCCTGTCCTTGCATGATGATATCACCTGCTTGTTTGGTGACTTCCGCAAGGTTAGGTATGTTGATGCCAAGTTTGCTGCAGAAGGTGTATGCCTCAGCCAATGCGTAGGTTGCAATGCCGTGTTCGTAGACCCATGCATGCCCCTCGGCTGCTCCTGAACGGAGCTCGCCTTCATTTTTCATGCCTTTGTCAACGAGGTAAAGAATACCTCTGGTAATAGAGTCGCCAAATTCCTCGGAGCTTGGAGTCTCACAGTGTCCAAGGTAGGCCAGTACAGAAAAACCGGTCATGGCAACGGGATACTGGTTCTCCCAGCTGCCGTCCGGCTTCTGTTTGCTTTTGATCCAGCGGAGGGCTTTCATGACGGCTTCTTCGCATTGCTCGTTACCACCATTGTTGGCAAGGCGCTGGAGGCGATCTTCCTTGGAGCAGCGCTCACGCATGGTGGCGGGAATACTGCTAAAGCCAGCGCCGTCCTCCTCGGCAGTGCCCCAGCCGTCACCAAAGTCATTACCGTCACCAAAGTCAGCAGATGGATCAGGGGTATCTATATCGGGGATAGGAACGGCCGTCAAAGAAGTCGTGTTGGCGGCAATGACCTTGGCCATTTGGCTGGATGGTGCTGCCGGTTTGCGCTGAACAGAACGGTTCATCTCCCGCTTTTGAATTTCCTTTTCCTCCTCGGTATTAGACTGGTAGGAGACGATTTCTGGTGTGTAGGTCTCGACCGTGGGCAAAAGAATCCAGAGTAAGAGAATGCCGATAAGTACTACCGAAAGAATAGAGATGATAATGCTCGTGATGGTCGAATTACGCTGCTGGGCGCGCAAACGTGCTTGAGCTTCCGGGGATAATTGTGCGTGCAGGCTCATGATTCTTGTATTGGTAGGTCGTGGGCAAACATATCGTGAGGTGGGTGCTTGAAATCAACTTGGACAAGCTTGTTGCATTCCAAAGTTAATATGGTTACGGCTTTTTGCCAGAGTAAAAACAAGCTTTTTGGGGAAGCCAGAGAATTATGAGATCATCAAGTACAGTGCCCGCAAATTCTTATGTTTTGGTCTTTGTATTTCCTGTTTTGCCATGAGCCTTGCCATGGCAGGCAGAATCGACTAGATCTTTGCTCATGAGTTTACGTGCAGGAGTTGCTGGCGCAGGTGCGATGGGAAGAAATCATGCGAGGGTTTTCTCCCTGCTTGATGAGGTCGACTTAGTCGCGGTTTATGACCGGGACAAAGCGCAGGCAGAGGCGGTTGCGGCTGAGTTTGGTGCCGAGGCAGTCGATTCCCTTGATGCATTCGCTGAAGCTGTTGATGCGGCCACGGTTGCGGTTCCCACCATTGCTCACCGGGAAGTGGGTTGCAACCTTATGGAAAAGGGGGTGCATGTGCTGATGGAAAAGCCTATTGCCGATTCCCTCGATGATGCTCGCGCCCTCATTGAAACCTCACACCACTGCAACAAAATACTC
>JBDQHQ010000145.1:0-5342 GCA_040264795.1 Akkermansiaceae bacterium
ATGTCGCCGGCTTTGAGGCCGGCTTTTGCAGCGTCGGAGCCTGGCATTATTTTTTGGAGAGGAATGCCTTCTGCTCCCTCTGATCGCGAACCCATCATGACGCCAAGATACGCCTTGTCTCCATCGCGAAGGCTGCGGGGATTGACACTGACAACACCGAGGCTGCCGACGTTGCCATCAGGTCTTGCCATGAGAACCAAGCTACCCAGAGCCACGGAGGGTGGCTTTGACAAATCAAGTGGCTTGAGCCCCGGATCAGAGGCAGCTGTATAGTCTAGAACCGCAATATCATCTTGCGGATAGACGCCCGAGACCTCTGCTGGTAATGTTTTTCCCTCTGTAGTGACGATAACGAGCCGGCTGCCACGAGCCTTAACTTCACTCCATTTGGTCAGGATTATAGGCTGGGGGCCCTGATTGGCGCGGACAACCGTTCCATATGAGATTCTGTTGCCGTTGGCATAAATACTAACCGTGCTTTTTGCTGCCAAACTCACCGCTGGCTTTGAATTGCTGTAGAAGCGAGCAGCTTGCGATTTGAGAGCATGAATATCCCTTCTTGAGAGTGCACCCAATGGGTCGAGCATCCTCACAGCATCCTGAGAGCTGCCTTGCTTGAAAAAATTCAGAGGATGATCAAATGCCGAGTTTTCACCCATGCGGCCCCATTTTTTTGATTTTTTGAGTTTATTCCAGTCCTCTAAAAAGCCTGAAATGCCAGCATGGTTATTCGACGAGAGTGATTCACCAATGGATGAGTGGATGCCAACTACCTTTCCATTCAAATCAAAGAGAGGGCCTCCACTGTCGCCAGCAATGAGAGCGCAATCCGTGCATAGATATTGGTCCGTGCCATGCGCAAGAAATCTGCCGAATCGTACGGGTGGAGTACGTATGGGGTCATAGCCACCGGAATGACCCAGTGCAATGACGAGATCCCCGCTATTCATTTGAGCGGAGTCGCCTAGGTCTGCGTGTGGCCAGCCTCCTTGAGGCTTAGCATCTGTTATTTGCAGCATGGCAGTGTCCCGTGTGTAGTTAGCACCGAGAACTTTTGCTGTTGCCTGTTCCCCGTTTGGAAAAATAACCGTCATTTGCTCTGTTCCTCTGACGACGTGGCCTGCCGACAGGATAAGACCATCTATGTTGACAACCACCCCACTTCCGGATGCTCCGTTCCTAGGAGAAAAGAGAGAGACCGTCGCGGGGAGCACTTTTTGAACCACTTTCTGGATTTTTTGCTCCAATGATTTGAACTGCGGGATGTCAGCGGGACTTGGTGCTGCCACTGACTGAACCGCGAGAACGGGGAGGGCGATGATCAGAAAAATGGTGGACGCTACTTTCATGTTCGATGAAATCTATTGGGATGGGTGATCTATCATCTGCAAATACGTAATGAGAAGCGTTGCATAAATTGAGCTTTGTGCCACAAATTTCCGCGTCAAGCTCGTATGGGTGATGCCTTTAGGCAAAATGACCACGTGGGTGGACGCAGAAGCTCGCAGCTGAAGCTCGCAAATGATACGACTTGGTAGACAGCATACACCATGGCAGCAAAAAAATCCACTTCAGGCGCACGCTCAGCGAGGAAGCGATCTTCGGCTTCCAAAGCCGGGCGCAAAAAAGCAGCGCCCAGAAGAGTGTCTCAAAAAAGGGCAAAAAAAAGAGCGAAAAAGAAAGCCTCGAATCGCCGCCGGAATTCCAGCACCGGGGTGCGAGGGTGCTTGTTCGCTCTCTTCAGCTGGCCCTTTGGTCTTGTTGACCGTTATACCGACAATTTGAATCTTTTGATGAAATGGCCGGTCCGATTAGCTGGCTATCTGGCGGTTTTGATGGCTGAGTTTTTTCTGCTGCTGGCACTCATTTATGGTGTCCGATCCATGCGCTATGATTTGGATATGGTGGCTGAGATGCCAGCCAGAACGGTGGTTTATGCCCGGGATGGTCGCAGCGAGCTTGGCAGACTTCATGGCGATAACCGCTACATTGTTCGTTATGATGAAGTGGCAGAGGGATTCCGTAATGCATTGCTCTCCAGAGAGGATGCTCGCTTTTACAGTCACTTTGGCGTCGACATCAGAGGAGTGATCCGTGCCATGGTGGAAAATATCAAACGGCGCAGATTTGCTCAAGGCGCATCCACAATCAGTATCCAGCTGGCAGAAAACACCTGGTTTCCACCTGACTCGGGCAAGCGGAAGTCAACTGCGCAACTCATCGATCAGAAATTACTTGAGATGGCATTGGCCACGAGAATTGAGATGAGCTACGCCAAGCCTGAGATTCTTGAGCATTACATGAATCGTATATTCTGGGGGCACTCCATTCGTGGTGTTGAGTCAGCCTCACGCACTTATTTTGAGAAGCCAGCCAGCATGTTGAGCTTATCAGAAGCAGCGATGCTGGCAGGTATCATCCGCGGACCCAATGCCTTTTCCCCCTTCAAGGACATCAATGCGGCCACACGCGAGCGGGATGTTACGCTGGGTAGAATGGTCAAATACGGTCACATCAGTGAACAAGAGGCTGAGGCTGCCAAGCGGGAAAAGCTGAAAGTAAGGCCTAAATACCGCCGTGTGGTTCTGGATACTTACGTGATGGATGCAGTACGCCGTGAGTTGGACCGTATTCTTGAGGAACATAATATTGAGTATGGTGGCCTCACAGTGATCACGACTGTGGATCACACCATTCAGCGAGCTGCCGAGCTCTCCTTGGAGCGCAATCTCGGCGGGGTTGAAAAAATACCAGGGTATTGGCACCAGACTCGGAAAGCCTGGCAAAATTTGCCTGCCGAAAAACGTGGAAGGCCTGCCTATTTGCAGGGCGCGTGCGTGGTTATGGAGAATCGCACAGGTGCGGTTCTCGCAGTGGTAGGAGGTCGGGATGCCAATGAATCGAAATACAACCGCGCTATTCAGGCTGAGCGTCAAATCGGATCACTCTTCAAGCCTTTTGTCTATCTCGCTGCCTTTAACAGAGGCTTGATGCCTCAGACATGGGTATCGGACGGTCCAATCAGGCCGGGTGAAATTGATGGCGCTCCCAGCTCCTGGTCACCAGCGAACTCGGATGGTAAATTCGGTGATTATATTACTGCGGAGAATGCACTGGTGAGGTCACGTAACACCTCCTCGGTGCGAGTCGGCAACTTCGTAGGTCTCAAGGGGGTCAATCAGACCGCAATCGATGTCGGCTTCCTTCAAGGTATACCTCAGAATCCTTCGAGCTACCTTGGCACCTGGGAAGCAACTCCATGGCAGATCGCCAGTGCTTACACGGTTTTTCCTAACAACGGGGATTGGTACAGGCCTTACATGATTCAGGAAATACGAAATGCTGATGGGCAGCGTGTTTATCCGGGCAAGGGGGACTCAGGAAAACTCGTGATCAGCGCGGCTGATCCAGGAGCCACCTGGTGCATTTCCAATACTTTGCAGCAAGTGGTTGACCGCGGCACGGCAAGCCGAATTCGAAGCCTCGGCTACAAGGCTCCATGCGCAGGTAAGACGGGAACAACGGACGACTACAAAGATGCTTGGTTTGCCGGTTACACGGACACTCTGACATGTGCTGTCTGGGTGGGCTTAGACCGCCCCAGGAAAATCATCAACCGAGGTTATGGGTCGACACTGGCAGCACCCATATGGACCGATGTCATGAGGACAGCGGGACAGCTGGGATACCCAACACCCAAGTTCCAACGGGCCGAGCTGATGCCGGCTCAGCTGTGCCGCTGGTCGGCAAAGCGAGCTACGCAGGGCTGTGATTACCATCAAGCATCCTACATGGATTATATTCCAGCTGACATGTTGCCTGCGGAGAATGATTTTTGTACGATTCATCCTCTCAAAGCGGTTGCGCCTAACCGATTCAGAAGATGAGCATGCGGACACTCAGATTTGAGTATCCGGTGCGCAGGATCTTTTTTATTCCCCGTCTTTTTTATCCCTGACCTTGATTTTCATCTCGTCTGAGTTGGCTTTTAACTCTGGGGCATACATCGCCTCGGCCATGGTGGGCAATGCGCTGAAGCTGCCGGGGATTTCAGCGCGCAAACGATACTTAATACTGTGAGATCCACGGGCGAGCTGGCGGACAAAAAACGAAGTCTTCTCATGCCTCATCTCCATGTAGGCGTGCATGCCTGAGCCGTGGGCACTGGTGTAGCCGCTGCGGACATTGACGGCTTCAAGACCTGCGGGTTTCCAGTCATTAAACATGAGGTATTCGTAGTCGTTCTTGGAGTGGATGTGTAGCTCCACTTCGACCAGGTCACCGCTGGTGAGCATCTCACCTGGCTTGAGCGGGATGCGCTGGTATTTCTCCACCTTGTGATCAACCACCTGGCCACTGGTGCCGGCGGTTTTTTCGTTCGCCTCCTCGATGCGTTCAAGCTTGTAATAAGCGCGCTCCACCTTGACCTCGAGACCGGCTTTTTTGATAAAGTCCTCTTTGGTGAACACGGTCAGGTAGGCGTTGGTGTAGAGTGGACCTTCACCTCTGCGTTTGATCTCCACCTTGTGCTCACCTGTGCCGAGGGCGTCGCCTGCAATCACGACTTTATTGTCGTAGCTGAACAAATTATCTTTGGTGATTTTGACAGTTTTGATCTGCTTGCCGTCAACACTGACGGTGACTTCCGCATCGGGATTGTTTTCACCACTGGCGCGCATGTAGTCGGCTATGGCTTCAATGCAGTAAGCGGTGTCGCGGGTGGAGTTCCAGTAGGTGGCGTGCTTGCGGTTGTTGATCAGGTATTTGACGATGCCGCGTGCCTGTTTGGACTTCGGGTTGGTGGCGGCGAGCAGTTTCAGATACCAGGCGTGGGCTTCGATTTCGCTGCCATACCAGTACCACCAGTAGCCGCTGTTACCCAGCTTGAGGTAAGCGGACTGGTTCTCATCATCGTAAATAAGGAACTGCTCGATGTTGCGGATCAGGCCGTCGCGCTTTTCAATGTCCTCGGCAAGGTGACATGCCATACCAGTCATGGCCTTGGCATAGACGGAGAGTTGGTTTTTATCCCGGAACAGGTAACCGAGCATCTCCTCGTTGTTATGTTTGGCTTCGGTAAGGACTAAGCGGACAAAGGCGTCCATGGCGGTGGCGTGCTGTTTGGTGTTCTGATCCCGCTTGCCATGCATGCGGATGCGTTCGGTTTGCTCTGCCTCATGACTCTTGAGCCAGCTAATCCCCAGATCAATCATGCCAGCGTCAACCTTGGCGCCATTGGCTTGGGCGATGAGCAGACCGTGTACGACCCACCGCGGTGGTGTGTGGGTCGGAACGTTCGCCGTAGCCGGAGAAACAGCCCCTGCCACCATCGGAAAGCTGCA
>JBDQHQ010000146.1:0-5279 GCA_040264795.1 Akkermansiaceae bacterium
ACGGAAGACCCAGGGGTTTTGCATGGCAGCACGGCCAATCATAAGGCCGGAGACTGCAGTGTTTTCACGACGGTTTTTGACATCAGCCCCTGTATGAATGTCTCCATTACCGATAACAGGGACCGATACATGGCGCGCGCAGGCGTCAATAACCTCCCAGTTGGCGAGTCCCCGATACCCTTGTGAGCGGGTTCTTCCATGAATGGAGATAGCCTGCATGCCCTCTTCTTGAAGGATGTGGCAGACGTCGGGCGCGTTGATGCTTTTTTCATCCCAGCCGATGCGGATTTTTGCTGTTACCGGAACCTCGCTACCCACCGCTTTGACCACACCTGAGGCAACGCTGGCGAGGGTGTTGCAATCTTTCAGCAGCGAGGAGCCGCCATTTTTTGCGACTACTTTGTTAACCGGACAGCCGTAGTTGATGTCGATGAAGTCGGGTTGCTTCCAATCAATAATTTTCTTAGCGGCCTCGCCCATGCGTTCTCCATCACCGCCAAAGAGCTGAACGCCACAGGGGCGCTGTTCATCGGTGAATTCAGTATATTTTCTAGTGCGGTCATCTTGCCTGATGATTCCCTCTGCAGAGACAAACTCAGTGACCATGACATCGGCACCCAGTTCCTTGCAGATCGTGCGGAAGACGACATCCGTGACCCCGGCCATGGGCGCGAGGTAGAGTGGAAACTCATCATTGGCAAACCAGGGCAGCATGATTCACTCCTCTTCACCGGAGGTATTGACGAGTTTCTCTTCAGGCTCCTGCTCGAGCTGTTGCGCTGCCGGTTCATTTTGACCCTCTGCGGGGGTTGCTACCACCTCAGGGACACGTCCACCGTTCTCGAGTAGAGTGGCAACTTCTTGTTGAACGTGCTCGACTTCATCGAGTGGGATGTTGGGGTCTTTGACGATGAACACATCACCCGATTTGCGGTGTTCGTAAATGCGAATAATGCCTGTTGCGGTAGGCTGGCTGTCAGCTTCCACTAATTGTTTTTTGCGCTCGAGCATGACAGCAAGAATGTAACGCGCATTCTCTGTGTGTTCCTCGTCTTCTTCGATAAGCCGGCGCAAGAGGTCTTCAGGGCTTTCTTCAGTAACCTCTACCTCTTCCTCTTTGACAGGAGCGTGATAGGTGCTTTTCCAGAAAGAGAAGGGAGTGCCTTGCTCCTCTGAACGTTTTTCCCAGGCTTCAATACTGAAGTCTTTGCGTAGGTAGCCACTGGATTCGGGATCGGGGAAGATTGCGGTGTAAAAAGATTCACCGTCTTCGAAGTGTTGTTCACTCACAGCACAGCAGTGCGCACGTGATTTGATGGACCAGGGTTCATGGAGAGCCATGGCTGGACTCTAGAAGAATAGGGGCGTTTGCCAAACGAGAAATGTGTTAAAATAGGCGTATTTTTTAGGGGTTTGCCAGGGGCATGATTTTTAGCAAGACAAAGGGTGCAATCCACGTAGTCTTGCCCAATACTGCTTGCATCCAAGAAGAGAGGGCAAAATCCCATGTGAGGATGAAACGATGAAGGAATCAGAACAAACACAGACTGAAGCCGAGGCACCAGGGCCCAAGCGTTCACGCGCAGCTGGAGTGATATGGGCTATCTTCGGTGGAGTGTCGCTATTGGCCGCCACCATCATACTGGCTGTTTCTATGTTCTTTAAAATGACTTTTGATAAGCCTGTAGAGACCTTTGCCAATGCCCTGGGTAATGTATTGGGGACACAGGTCGAGGTGACTGGTTCCACTGCCGTTTTGGAGAAATCCGAGATCGGTGAGTTGGCAGTGGTTCAGCGAAAGACCCAGGCAATCACTAAGTTCGAGACCACCTGGCTGGGTAGTAAAAAAATGCTCATCGTGAGGGGTGATTTCCTGGTTAAAGCGGGCTTTGATTTGAGTGAAGGTGGTGAGTGGATCATCATGAATGGCATGATTGATGGGCCCATACCCGAGGGAAAGGTTCTCAGTGTTGAGCCGATGGGGGATTTTGAGATCTACCATGCGGAAAATGGTACCATTAATCGTCTGGAGCCCCAGGATCATGCCCGTGCTTTTAATCACCTCAAGGATCAGGCACGCCGTGATGCTCAAAGAGGTGACATTGCCCGGGAGGCCGAGCGTGTCCTGATCAGACGGCTTGCTGATCAGATGAGGTTCCGTGATGAAGCACTTCAATGGCAGGGCGAACGATTTCCCTGATCCTGTGATTATCTCGCCAATAGAGGGAATTTGGCTTCAAGGTTGAGCTCTTTGGGAGGCGCCAGATCAAAGGGGCCGGAGTGAGGAGGTCTGAGCTTGCTTGCCAGACTGACCGCGGTCACCACGATGATGGTGTCATCATCAGTTTGGGTAATTCTACTGACGTTGAAAAGAGATGCGAAATGTGGGGTGATGCCCAGTTCCAAAACATCGCCCTTATGAAAACCTGTGTGCGAATCAGCATAAGGTGTAGGGAAGATGATTTCAGCAATGACGGGGTAAGGTGTGGCTGGAGTGTATTCATCAGCTTGGGTGTATGCTCGCAGCTCGATGACAAAGCCTTGGGTAATGATGTCATCCTTGGTGAGTTTGCGAGTTTTGGTGACCTTGTAAGTGCCTTCCAAATAGGTGCAGAAGGCTTTGTCCCGATAGTTCGTCAAGTAGCTGTGCAACAGGCTTCGGTTGATCGTAGCAAGCTCTCCTGGCGAGAAGACAAGATAACTGTCGCGAAGCGTGGGTGCGGATGAGGTGCTGTGTTTGGGTGCTGTTTGGGAGGTGTAAGAGCGTGGAGTGGGAAGGCGCTCGAGTTTTTTGAGGATCTCGTAATTGCGAGGAATTTCCGGGTTGTTAAAGATAGTGATACATAGTGACCAGCAAAGAATTGAGAAGCAACACGCGAGGATCAGGGTAAGAATCCACCAGAACCATGGTGGCCGCCGGTTCGCCACTTCCTCCATGAATGTTAACATCGGTTCCTTTACCACGATGCTTGAATGGATAATGCAATGCCGGTAATGAACAATTAAAAAATAGACGGAAGTCAAAACTATGTTGGCTTATGGCGAGTCGTGCTATTAAGCTCACTGCATTGGAGGGGTGGAGAATCTCGCCGCATCGAACTTCAACATTATGTCTAAGATTCAAATTCTTGATGACACTTTAGCCAGTCAGGTGGCAGCGGGTGAGGTGGTGGAGCGCCCGGCGAGTGTGGTCAAGGAGCTGGTTGAGAACAGTATTGATGCAGGTGCCCGACACGTGACTGTGGAGATGCAGAAGGGAGGCACAGCTATGGTCAGGGTGACTGACGACGCGTGCGGGATGAGTCGTGAGGATGCTTTGCTCTCACTGGAGAGACACGCGACGAGCAAGCTGAGAAAAAGCGAGGATCTGGCATCTATTTTAACACTGGGTTTTCGGGGGGAGGCGGTTCCCAGTATCGCGAGTGTTTCCAAGTTCAGGATCAGCACACGTGAACACGGAAGTGTGGCGGGAACGGAGATATTGGTGGATGGTGGACGGCTCAAAGACGTGCGTGACGCGGGGGTGCCGGAGGGCACTTGCGTGGAGGCGAAACATATTTTTTACAATGTGCCGGCACGGAGAAAGTTTTTACGTGCCGAGACAACGGAGTCAGCTCACGTGGAGCATCAAGTAAAACTGCACGCGCTGGCCGCGCCCGAGGTGCGCTTCACTCTGATTAAAGACGGGCGCTCCGTTTATGATCTTGCTGCGACGAGTGACTGGCGGGTGAGGATATCTGGTCTTGCCGGCCAGCAAGCTGCAACCAAACTCATTGAGGTGCCCACGACCACGGCAAAAGGTATGCAGGTGAAAGGGTATTTGTTGCCTGCGGAATTTGCGCGCAAGGGTAAGCGGCAGCAATATGTGTTTCTCAATGGTCGGCCGGTTGAGGATACGGCGATATCGCGTGCGCTCAGGGATGGCTACCGTGGTGCCATTGTTGACGGAAGCCACCCGGCGGCGTGGCTATGGCTGGATATGGATCCCGGGCTGGTCGACGTTAACGTGCACCCCGCCAAAAAAGAGGTCAGGTTTCACCGGCCTCATGAAATTCGGATGCTCGTAGCTGATGCAGTGGAGCAGGCATTGCGTGCGCAGGCAAAGCCAGTCGGATTGCCGCAGAGGGCACCCGATGATGATTTTTCCCCCGTGCAGGGTAAGACCGAGGTAGCAAGTGAGGAGAGCCCGGGGCCTCAAGCCCCGATGACCAGAGAGACCGGGGTGAGCCAAGGGGCGCCAGCATCTACAGAGCGCCGTCCCGCTTCATTTCCTTATAAAGTTCAAAGTCAGCAGGAGCTAGAGGATGCCTCCGGAGCCAAGCTCTACGAAGGGCCGAACTTTAATGTCATAGGACCTCTTCATGACCGCTACATCGTTTTAGAGGGGGATGAGGGGGCTGTGTTGCTCGACCCCGTTGCGGCGCGTGAAAGAATTACCTATGAAGAGTTGCTGGCGGCTGTGAACGCTGATGGCGGGGTGATTAGTTCGCAGGGTTTGCTGGTTCCTGAACTGCTCGAGCTCGAGGCCGTGGATGCTGACTTGGTGATCCGACACGCTGATCATTTTGCCGATGCCGGTATTCAGGTGGAATCCTTCGGAGGAAACACGGTGACGGTGAGCAGTATCCCCAGTTTTGTTAAAGTCTCCGATGTGAGAGGTTTTTTAATTGAGCTTGTTGATGAACTGCACGCGACAGCCGGTACGCGCAAAGGCAAAGCGGTAGCCTATGAATCCTTTGCCCAAGGGGTGGCGCGCAGAGTCGGTAAGCGTGAGCCCTGTAGCATTGACCACACCGACACCTTGCTGGCCTCTTTGTTTAGTTGTGATCTGCCCTATTGCACGCCTGATGGTAGGCCCACTTTGATCCATATTTCGTTGAATGAACTGGATCGAAAGTTCGGCAAGTGATTCCCTGAAAATGAAGCGTGGACAGGCTTCAAGTCGTGCAAATAAGACTGATTAAACCGGTTCCACTGCTTTTTTGTGGAGCTTGAAGAGCGTCCCCCTCCATCTAAATTCTCTTAAGTTGCTTATTGTAAATACTGTAGAGGTGATTGGCGGGGGCTCAAAATAAGCGTATTCTTCTTGCCAAAGTTGAGGAATCTTGTAGTTTGCGCCTTCACTTTTCTTTCTGCCTGTGGGTGTTGGCGCCCCGTTTCCACCGGCATTGAACGGGGCAACTGCCGAAGTCTCACGACCGAGGTTGTTTAAATAGAAGGAAATTAACCAAGGAACCTAACCTTAACCCAAAACATAACATTATGCCTGCTACTGCAGA
>JBDQHQ010000147.1:0-5237 GCA_040264795.1 Akkermansiaceae bacterium
AGTCATCTGTGATCTTTTGCTGCTCGGCCTCGGCCTCCTGGCCGGGAAGGGTGGCTGTGAACTCCGGCAGTAGCATGTCCTGTTCTAAAAGTTGCTCAAAGCTCTTGCTGGTGATGACCCGTCCTTTGCCGACCTGACGCTCCCCCGGGCCACTGCCCTCAGGCCAGATTTTAGCCGCGAGTTCCTGGATCTTTTGATCAGAACTCGGGAAATTGTTGAGTGAAGGTGAACGTGATGGGCGGGGCCCGATCACGGTAGCACCTGCCATAACCAGCTCGTAGACTTTTTCCAAGGCCTCTGGCGTGTAGCGGGCATGGTCAGGAAGTACGAAATAGGCGTAGCGCATACCACTTGGCAAGGCAACCATACCGTCCTCCACAGTCATCATATCCAAAATCTCACGGTTGCAGACATCGTAGTCATAGCCCTCGGGCAGAACCGGCAGCATTCTGGTGCGTGGGTTCAATGCCCCCGGAGCAAAGTACCAAGCACTGCCCGGAACATCCTCCCCGTAATAATAACAGACATCTGCATAGAAGCGTCCTTGGCGCAGCATGAACTGGCAGCGCCTCAAGTAGCTGATCCAATCGCGTGCCTGATCCCACCAGGTGACACTGCGTTGCATGTGCACGCCAAACTGCCCAAGGGTCATGCCGGGCTGGCGCTCATCCGGCTGGTGTGCGTAGCAGTGGAAGACAATCTCATTCATGCCCTTGCAGAACTGACGGTCACCCACCGGTTTCAAGGCATACGGATACTGGGTGAAGCCATCGTGATGACCAAAGGAGGTGAAGGCCTCGCAGGAGACTATCTCTTTACCGTAGACGTGAGCGGCAACCGCTGCCTCCTTGGTATTGTCCTGACCACCCGGCCACTGTGGGAAGCGCGGGTCTTTTTTGGGCCCCAGCCAGAACTCACCCTGGGGAATGTCCATCTGGCCTTGCACCTGGATCTGGTCACATTGGATCGGGATACCGATGCCCGGAGCCTCCGCTGAGAGCTTCAAGCCGTAGGGTTCGATATACTCCCGGAAGGCCCCGTAGAAATTGAACGCAATCAAGTCGCCAATCGTGCGCCGGTAGTCCCACAAAAAACGCTCGGTCTGATCAACGCTTCCCACGAAACGGCCGGTCAGGGCAATCAGCCACTTGCGCATGTCATAACCGCGGCGCTCTTTAAATTCTTCAGGGAACTTCGCTGTCCATGTCTGGCAGCCGGCTTCCCAGCTATCGATATTCATCTCTGCTAAGACCTTGCCGGTGAGCGGCCCCATACGCTCAAGGGTCTTTTTAACCACTCCCTGTTCCATATGGAAGTGAAGGGCTTCGACACTCATCTTGTCCGTCTCGAGCCCCTTGTTGTGATCCGCTGCAGGATGGATTTCATTGCCGTTACTGGTGTGACCAAAACGAAGAATCGTCCATTGGCCTTCAGGCAGGGTGTAATCCAAGGTGCCGTCAAGATTGAGGTATTCAGTGAGGTCAAGAATCTGCTCAGGATTGACGATTTGGCCCTCGGGAACCACCTGTGCTGTATGGTTGGCAATCGTCGGCTGGGTGCGCTGCCGGCCAGCTTTCGTCCGGATCTGATTGAGGCGTGACGAGAGGAAGTTCACCTCGTAGAGCTTCATACCGACTTTGGGGTTGGGCGCCATCAGTTCGATTTTGACAAAGCGCGCTTTGCGCTCGGGGAATCCCTCGATCAATTCTTCCCGGGCAGGATCGAAGTGATTGTGCCAGCGGGTATGCGCGATCAGTTGCCGCCATTGTTTGCCATCGTCACTGCTGTGCAGCTTTAAGACCCGCATCGTACTGTCTTCCTGCATCTGCATGCTGAGTGAACGAACGTCGACGGGCTCGGGGAATTCAAAAATCAGAGAGCGGCTTTGTTCGTCCGCCTTCCAGCGTGGTAGCTCCACGAAGGTGTCGGGATTGCCATCAACAGCGGCTGCCCAGTCGATACCTGGGAGCTCTGAGCGCACCTTCACACTCAAGGAAGCCAAGCCTTGTGCCTCACCTGGCAGCGTGGGGTAGGCAAGTACTGCTACCTCGCGGTAGAAGTCTCGGTTCTTGGTCGGTTGGGGGAGCCGGATGGGGTTTTGATTATTTCCCTCTACAAAGTGGTGGCGCCAGACAATGTCCTGCATGGAGAGCTCCGCAGGCACCCAGGGACCACCCGCGACCCAGCCGACACAACTTCCAAAGCTAAGCTCGAGCCCAAGCCGCTCGCACTCCTTTACCGCATGATCTACCTTGGTATACCATTGCGGCGTACCGAAGACGTCATCACCGAAGGTTTCAGGAGGACCGCCTTGGGGCAGGTTCACCATGTGGGCACCTTTATAGCCCAGCTTTTTCATGGCTTCGAGGTCTTTGGTAATGCCATCAATGGTGATATTATCATTAAGCCAGTGCCACCAGGTGCGCGGGCCATACTGAGGGGCGGGGTTGGCAAAGCCTTCCTCAAGGGTGGTCGTTTCTGGTGCTTCCTGCGAGATGCCCTTGGAGCTTGAGCCAATGATGATCAGGGTTGAGAGGAAAAATGCGGAGCCGAATGATTTGAATGTTGCCATAGTTGTTGTGAATTATGATTGAGGCTAGCGTATGTTAAATCTAGTGCAAATAGACGATCTGATCAAAAGTTTGCACAAAATGATCGTAGTATATGAGTGCCTGACACGGTTCGTTTGTTATTGTCCAGCATACTTGCCAAAGCGGAAGCGATCGAGCTCCGGCATGCGACGTTCGCGCTGGATGGTGGCTTCGAGCTTGGCGACTACATCGGGATGATCCTTGGCGACATTGTGCTTTTCAGAGATATCCTTGTCGAGATTGTAGAGCTGTAGCGGGGCGCCGGGATTTTTTTGCAGCCCTCGCTTGATGCCTTTCCACTTACCCGCGCGCACAGCGGTCTGGCCACCGTAGCCGGCAAAATCCCAGAACAGAAATTCGTGCGCTTGCTGTTGGTCTGCCTTGCCGAGAAGGAGCGGTAGCAGGCTGATGCCGTCCGACTTGTCATCAAAGCGTGTGCCGGCGATGGCGGCCAGCGTGGCGGGAAGGTCGTAGTGGGCACCAAGATGATCCGAGCTAGCGCCCGGGGCAATCTTGTCGGGCCAGTGCATGATCATCGGCACGCGGATGCCTCCCTCATAGAGCTCACCTTTAAGTCCACGCAGCTTACCGACACTGTTAAAAAACGTGAAGTCGACTTGCGGCTTGAGAAAGCTGGTGCCGTTGTCGGAGGTAAAAAGGATCACGGTATTTTCATCTAGGCCCAAGTCATCTAACAGCCCATGCAGCCGTCCGATTTGGCGGTCCATGAATGAGATCATCGCTGCGTAGCAAGCTCTCGGGCTGTCGTGAGCTTGATAGCTTTTGCCGCGATAGGGGGTGTCCGGCCACTTGCCCTGGTACTGTTGAAGATCTTTTTCAGGTACTTGCAAAGGCAGGTGGGGAATGACTGTTGGATAGTAGAGGAAGAAGGGCTTGTCTTTGTTTTCTTTGACAAACTTCATCACCCGGTCCGCGATGAGCTGCGGGGCGTATTGCTTGCCGGTGCGGCCGCGGCTATTACCGTTGAGCTCGTGTATGCCGTCGTTGTCCTCGAGGTATTTCGGATAGAGGTTGTGTGCGTTGCGCTGGCAGTTGTAGCCGTAAAATTCATCAAATCCTTGGTTGAGGGGATCGCCGGTAGTGCCTTGTGCGCCGAGTCCCCACTTGCCAAAGCAACCGGTGGCGTAGCCAGCGGCCTTGAGGGTCTTTGCGATGTTGGGCATGCTGGCAGGTAAGGGTGTCTGGCCACCGAAGCGGTCCGGATTGGCATTCTTGATCTCGCCGTTGTCGCGAATGTAGGCGTGGCCACCGTGGCGCCCCGTGAGTAGATTACAGCGAGCAGGAGCGCACACTGCGGAACCTGAATAGAACTGGGTGAAACGTATGCCTCCGGTAGCGAGCTGGTCAATGTGCGGGGTCTGGATTTTCTGCTGGCCGTAACACCCGAGCTCCGCATAACCGAGGTCATCAGCCATGATCAGGATGATGTTCGGTGGGCGTGTGGCTTGATCTGCAGGTAATGTCAGATTGGTAAGGAGGCCGATAACACTTACCAAGATCATCAACGGGGTGAGCTTCATGACTTCTTATTACGGTGAGAACCGATGCGGTTTTGCACATGATTGTGCTCTTGGTTTCAAAGAAAGATCTGCTAATAAAACACGCAGGCAAGCGCTGGGAGGGCTATACCTCATGAGAAAGCATCACTCGCGCTTCAAAAGTATTTATCATCATCCAACCATATCATGACGATTACACAAAACGCGGCAAGCCAGGCAGCCATTACTCCTTTCCAGGCCATTGAGATGCTCAAGGAAGGCAACGCAAGATTCACAAGCAATGCATCTGAGAAGCGCGATTTTCAGACACAGGTTGCCGCTACTGCCGGTGGGCAATATCCCTTTGCTGCGGTGGTGAGCTGTATTGATTCACGCATTCCCACAGAGATCATTTTTGATCAGGGTATTGGGGATATTTTCAATGCCAGGATCGCCGGTAACTTTGTCAACGAGGACATCCTCGGCAGCCTGGAGTTTGCCTGCAAGGTAGCGGGGGCGAAAGCCATTGTGGTCATGGGCCATACCTCTTGTGGTGCTATCAAGGGAGCGTGTGACAAGGCAGAGCTGGGCAACCTGACCCAAATGCTAGAGAAGATCACGCCTGCGGTGGATGCCGTCGAGACTGCCGAAGGCACGGACCGCAGCTCAGCCAACGCCGTATTTGTCGACGCCGTGGCGGCAAAGAATGTCGAGCTGACCCTAGCCAAGATTAGAGAGAATAGCTCTGTTCTTAACGAAATGCTCGAAGCTGGTGAAATCGAGATTACTGGGGCCATGTATGATGTTGCCAGTGGCAAGGTAAGCTTCCACTAGGCACATCCATTGTCACACAGGCTGGAGAATTCCAAGGTATCACTCATCACGAGATGCCACAGTCAACCATGGAAGACTACGTTTTCTCGCCCGAGACCGAGCTCTGGCAGGTGAACCGTCATGCCAACGGCCTGTTATTCGGGCCCGCTGCGGTGTTGTTGCAGATTGCTCACCCCAGGGTTGCCCAAGGGGTGGCGGACCACAGTGACTTCCAGAACGATGCGCTTGGCCGTCTGCGTCGCACGCTGAGCTCGGTAAACCGCATTGCCTTTGGCACGGTGGCAGAGGCGGAGAAGATGCGCAAGCGCATGAG
>JBDQHQ010000148.1:0-5215 GCA_040264795.1 Akkermansiaceae bacterium
GAAGAATGGCCTGCAGCCCTCAAACTTGCTGCGCGTTCGGCCAGAAAAAGCTCTTTTTTCTCGTCAGTTGCATTCGCCTCCCTAACCGCAGCAAACGCCTTGCCAACAGAGGGTCCCGTTCTCTCGTGAGATTGCCATCCAAGAGCATTCAAGGCTTTCTGGAGCATGCTGTCTTCATCGATCGAGAGGTGACCGTCTTGATACAGGGAGAGGAAAAGAAGTTCGACGAGGTTTTGCTGATCAGAAGTTTCCATGATGAACGTGAGGTTTTAGCTAATTGCCGGATTATTTTTTAAGAGAAGATTCATTGGGTAGTGTTTTCAAATCAAACCTTTTTCTCAATGCTAAAAAATCAGACTGCTCGAGTCTGGGGTCAGACCAGCTATTTTCACGGATAAAGTGTGCCGGGTAGGAATCTTGAATCAACGATAGATCATTAGCTGCCAATTCCAGTTGTTTGTAGGCTTCCTGGTAATCCTGTATGCCCATGTAGCTCCATGCCAAAACTGCGGGATCCACATACCGTGTAGCGGCTTGCCTGATGACCTTGTCAAATGCCCGACGAGCATCGGCAGGGCGGCCGAGCAAACCATATCCCCATGCGATGTCGCCCCTGATGCCGGGAGCGGCATCGTCAGAGATTAACCGTTCTGTAAGCTGCAGGGCTTCGAGGGCTTGCTGTTTATTGCCAAGCGCAAACTGAGACCGGGCAAGCATAATGCTGGCAATCGCCTCGCGTGGGTTGAGCTCCAAGCACTTCTCCAATACCTTGTTTGCCTCCTGATGCTTGCCCGATGCATGGAGAGCATAGCCCAGCTCATGCAATACCCGGCCACTATTGGGATCGAGCTGCGCCGCACGGAGCATGTGATTGATCGCTTGCTCGTGTTGGTCACGGTGGGTTTCAAAGCCTGCCTGACGCACAAGCACCTCCGGGTCATTCGGGCTTAATTGCAATGCTTTCACGGAGTTCTTTTGAGCAGCCTCAGTTTGCCAATTATGGGCGCGCAAATCCGCCAAAGTGGAATAGGCCAGACCAATATCCGGGTCCAGAGCAAGAGCTTTGGCAGCATGCTCCTCAACCAGGTTTTCAATCTTTGCCTTGAACTCCGGCCATTGGTCAGTGGCCACTGGGTCGTAAAGTCGCGACGCTACGTAGATGCGCGCTTTCCATGCATGGGCCAAAGCAAAATCCGGATCATGCTCAAGGGCGCGGTCGAGATGCTTTTGCACGGCACTGCGAATACTGGGGGATGCCGCTACTCGAAAACCACTACGTATGATGGCCATCGCCTGGAAGAACGCTGCCGAGGCTTCAGCCGACTTCGTCTGCACCATGGATAAACGTTTTTGCTCGCGAGGCAATAATTCCGCCTCCAGTGCTCGTGCAATACGTTGGGCAATGTCTGACTGTACGGTGAACACATCAGTCAGACTGCGGTCGTATTGATCCGCCCAAATTTGAAGATTGGTTTGTGGATTAATCAGTTGCGCGGAAATGCGCACCCGCTCACCCGCATAGAGAACACTACCGCCCATAATGGCACCCACATTGAGTTCGTTGGCAATTTCCTGAATACTCTTATCCGTCTCAGCGTAGCGAATGACCGATGGCCGTGCAATTACGTTCATGGCTTGGATTTTCGCCAAATCATTGATGATCGATTCGTGAATCCCGTATGCAAAATAAGTATCGTCAGGGTCCGGGCTAAGGTTGTCGAAGGGCAGCACGGCCACTGAGTGCGGCAAAGCCTTTGTCGCCTTGAGTTTCGAACTTCCAGCAAGAGCATCGTTTTGGCCGGACTGTGTCGCTGCATTTGGATGCTGCTGGTCACGTGCTCGCTGGAAGACAAATTTATCCATTGCAAAGTAGACGAGTGCTACTCCCAGTAGCACAATCAAAACGCGATCCAGCTTCTTGGGTGAGGCCTGCGCGGGGGCGCCGGTTTCGATCAGGTCTTTGTCCCGCTTCAAACCACTGGGAGTCAGCTGAAATATCCAGCTAAGCACTACTACAGGAATGAAGCCAATGACAAGGCAGGCAACGATGATCTTGATGACTTCATCCGAGATCCCATAAACAGGAAAGAGCGTTTCGATAACCTGAATGGTTAGCCAGCTTACCAATGCGTAAGCGGAAACAACGCGCATGACATTGCGCCGTTTCAGTTCGTGCATCAATGACATGACTGCTGGGAGTTTGTGGATTGAGTTGTGGAGGGAGCCGGCGTCATGCAGAGTTTGGATGCAGTCTCAAAAATCACCCCTGCTATTAAATTTGGAAGTCTTTTCTTTGGCAAATGTTCGGGAGTCTTTCCAGCAGATGATTGGCTTGTCCCTTCTATCCCTCTATCCAAGGCCCTTTTTGAAATGGGGAGAGCAAGAGCAGCTGAAATAATCTTCGGCCCTCGCTCACACTACCGCCGTGGTTGGGGCAGTCTTTGTAAAACAAACTCATTTATTTTATTGCCAGAATCTGGCATAGACCGCTAACCCGCAACCCACGGCAGCCAGCTCGCTTTATACCTGACCAGTCAATCTGGCCATGCACGTGTAAAAAAACACCTGGTCAAGTGCCCTCTAAAAATCTTTTCTCAAAATTCCGAACCGGCATCATTTAAGCAGTGAAAAACATGATACGTATTATTTTCTCATCTATTTGCATCAGCCTCGCCTCCTCCGCGTATGCGGGAGATGGCATCTCCCAAGCCTCAGAGGTGGGAGTGGATGCATCCGCCTTGTTGAAACCCGAGCAAGAGGAGCCGCGTTGGGGAGTGTCGATGGGATTGCGTTATGCCAAAATTCCCTTTTCCTCCACAGATGATACAGTAACAGATATTTTCCCGATGTTCTACTATGAGGGCGAGCGTTTTTTCCTGAGAGGACAAGAGGCAGGCGTGCGATTGTGGGGTGATGACCAGATGGGGGTTAATTTGCTGGGACGTTACCGCTTCTTCGATATCCCCAAAGAATTCCAGAATGAAATACGTGGCGACGCCCTTGATGCCGGCCTTCAAGCATACTGGATGTTGGGGGAGAAAGCAAAGATCGAGGTAGAAGTGCTCAGTGATATGGATGGCAGGGTGCATGCCGTGGGCAGGCTCGGAACGGAGATTTCCGGTAAGCGCTGGACATTTACCCCTGAAGTGGAGCTGCAGGCCAAGACATCTTATTTCAACTCCCGCTACTACGGCCTCGATGTGTATGATGTGGATGCGGGGGTGGAACTTCGCGGGCGTGTCAAAGGGCGAAGACATGTCTGGCGCAACCTCTACTTGGAAGGCTCCATTGAAGCTGGCATGCTGGACAATGAGGCGCGCAACAGTCCTCCAGTGAATACCGATATCGAATGGGAGGCGTATGTTGGTTTTGGCTTTTATGAAGCACCGGATGTGATTGATCATTCATCCCTTGAGGCAAAGCCTTATTGGAGGCTTTCCCAGGGTTGGGGAACCTCATCTTCCCTATCCAACATTATCCACGGAGACATCAGAACAGAAAATGTGGATGTCGACATGACCTCCTTGTTTTACGGGCATCCGCTCTCCGATACCCTGTTTGGTCTTCCCATTGAGGTTTACCTGACCCCCGGCATTGTCCATCACTACAGCTCTTCGGCACAAAATGCGGCGACGGAGTATGTTCTGGCCGTGAAGTTTTATTACACCTTTCCATTGCCCTGGCGGGTGAGGTTTGGTGCAGCGGAGGGCATTTCCTACACCGATTCCATCAGCTACTATGAAGCCCAGAGCATGGAGGAAAAAGGCTACCGTGCTAGCAAGCTGCTCAACTATCTGGACATAAGCTTGGATCTGAATCTTGGTGATGTCTTCCAGTCAAACAAGATGGAGGATCTCTGGTTGGGCTATGGGATTCACCATCGCTCCGGGATTTTTGAATCCTCATCCGCCTTCGGCCGGATCAGTGGCGGCAGTAACTTCAATACGCTCTACCTCCAGTGGGCTTCCAGATTCTAGTAGGTAGGAGCGCTTGTTGCGCCGTCACATCATCTGGAAACCGCACAAAAAAGGCTCAGGTATTACCCTGAGCCTTTATTAAATGGTGGAGGCGAGGGGAGTCGAACCCCTGTCCTGGATGCCTTCTACGTAGACCTCTACATGTTTAGTTGATGATAGTGGTGTTTAGGAGGGCAGTTGCTCACCAACGGCTTGGGCCCTCCGATTAACCTGTTTAATCTCACCATTGACCCGGTCACCCGATCTTTGGCCAGTCCACTGTTGTGTCGCCTTTCCCCCTAGTGGACGTCAGGAGAATAGACGTTACTGTCAATTAAGCAGCAAGTGCGAGCTCGTTAGAGTCTGCAATTAGTTTGTTTGAACGGCTTTTTAAAGAGGCCAACCGATCAACCTCTACATGCAGCCTATGTTTCCAACATTCAGTCGAAACCATGACGCCCCCTCGGTTTTCTCTCCGAAGAGATAGCTACAGAGTGCGCCTGTTTTGGCGTTTTGCAAGTGGTTTTCACAGAAACCACAGCTGCTAGCCAGCTTTGGCACAGGCAGGGCAAGTGCCGAAGAACTCCAGCTCGTGGTAGAGATTGCGGTAACCGGTGGTAAACTGAATCTCTTTCTCGAGCTCGTGCACAGGGCAGGGAGCTTTGATGGCTTCAATGGATCCGCAATCCGTGCAGATCAGGTAATCACGATGCTGGCCGGGGAGCAGTAGGGTGAAATAGGCGGCACGCTCATGGAGCCCAAGCCGGCGCAAGATGCCCTTGTCAGCGAGGCGCTGGAGCAGGCGAAAAACGGTAGCCTTGTCACACTGCTTGACGAGGTGGGGAGATTCACAAAGTTCGGCGAGGGTCATCGGCCGATCGCTCTCCAGCAAGGCAGTGAGCAATTTCTCCAGTGCGGTGGTGCGGCGCAGGCCCTCGCTGCGGCAGCGGGCAATGATGGCGTCGAGTTCACGAGACATGAGTCAGAAAATAAATGGGTTTAGAGGAGTTCCTGCTGTCCGTTGCTTGATGGAGTGGCTCCGATTTTTGTGTAAGCAGCAGGCAAGGCGACCCGGCCCCGGGGTGTGCGCTTGAGAAAACCCTGCATGATTAGGAAGGGCTCATGCACTTCCTCTAGGGTGGAAGCATCCTCTCCCAAGGCAACGGCAAGGGTGGAGAGGCCAACCGGCCCGCCATTGAATTTGTAAATGGTGGCTTCAAGAATACGCTTGTCCATCTCATCAAGACCATCGGCGTCTA
>JBDQHQ010000149.1:0-5176 GCA_040264795.1 Akkermansiaceae bacterium
ACGGGAAAGTCACCTTTCACGTGCCCGAGGTTTGCAAAGACTGGTTGCAGGTGAAGTGGCGTCGCATAGTAGCTGACACTGGGAATGCCTGCCGCACCAAGTGCTTCGCTCAATGAATCTCGGTTCTCAGAGAGAATCGTATACTGGGCCCAGACGGATGTATTCTCCTCAGCAACAAAGGGAGTCACGATCTGACCTGCATGTGCATGGATCGCTTCGGAATATCGAGTCGCGACTTTCTGGCGGTTCTCGATCTCCTGGTCAAAAATGGCCAGCTTAGGGATAAGAATCGCTGCCTGGATTGTGTCCATGCGGCCATTAATCCCAAGAATCGGGTGGAAATGCTTACTGGCCTGACCGTGCACACGAATTTGATGCATTTTGTCAGCGAGCTCACTATCATTGGTGAAAACAGCGCCCCCGTCACCGTAGCAACCGAGTGGCTTACTCGGGAAGAAGGATGTGCATCCGATCAAGGTCGAGGAACATGCCTTGCGACCATGGTGAGTAGCTCCAAAGCACTGAGCCGCATCCTCAATGATAGGGATGCCACCGTGTTTCTCAGCAATGCTACTGATAGCCTTCAGGTCCGCGGATTGACCGTAGATACCCACGGGCATGATTGCCTTGGTCTTATCGGTGATCGCCGCCTCCATCAGTGCCGGGTCCATATTCCATGTCTGTTCGTCGATATCGACAAACACGGGTTTCGCCCCTACCAGAGCGATGACCTCAGCGGTCGATATCCACGTGTATGGCACGGTAATGATCTCGTCTCCGGGACCAATACCGAGCGCCATCAGTGCGATCAACAGGGCATCTGTGCCACTTGCAACCGTCAAACTATGCTCAACCCCGACGTAATCCGCTAGCTGCCGCTCTACCTCATCCACTTCTGGACCAAGAATGTAGCGGCCGTGTTCCAACACTGCTTCGATTCGCTCGTCAATTTCGCCCTTGATAAGTGCCTGCTGCGCCTTGAGATCAATAAACTCCATACCTGATTTGTTTTTGCCTTAGCCGAAATACGACAGAATGCCCAATTTGAGAACACGCCCTGACGCACTAAGTAATAGGATTAGTAGCAGAACAGAAAATAAACGCATCAAAGAAATCGCACTCGTTTTCTGTCAGGGTAGCGCCGTTAGTGGCATTTCATGTGACCAGCATCATGCCCTCTAGCGGCAAAAATACAAGATTCGTAACGCCCCCCCTACTCCAAAAATACATCCCCAGATTTCTCGTTCTTCTCCGCCCCGTTTCGCCTTGTCGAAACCAAATAACGGGTTAGTTTCTCTTCACCTTAAAAAGATTTGAAACGCGGCTCCCTCATTCTACTTGCCCTCGTTACCCTTGTTCTTCAGTCATGCGTCTTCCGACCATCGATCGACGAACAAGGCAACATCACCGTGCGCACAGCCAACAAGCTCATGCGCAGTCACGGCTCGCGTCAGTTTGAGAAAATGAAGCGCAACAAGACCATATGCAATAATCCGCGTTTCACCGATCCGGTCTCTCGGGTCGCAGACCGCCTCAAGGAGGTCATTATCATCCCTCATGCCGAGTGGGAGTTTGTCGTGTTTGAGGATCCCTCCCCCAATGCCTTTGCTCTTCCCGGTGGCAAGGTTGGCGTAAACACCGGCATTTTCCAAATTGTGGGACATGATGATGATTCTGATGCCATTCTGGCAGCAGTACTGGGACATGAAATATCACACACAGCTGCAGCACATGCCCAACAGCGCATCTACAATGCCATCGCACTCATCATGGCGGGACACCTGCTTTGGTACGCAATGGATTCCAATGACATCGATAACCCCGAGTATGCACTCGCCGGTTATGCTCTTGCCGGATATCTGTCCCAAGCGCTTCCCTTCTCGAGAAAACAAGAATACGAGAGCGATAAGATGGGTGCTGTCTATATGGCAAAAGCAGGCTATGACCCCTGGGCTTCTGTCGAGCTTTGGAAGCGCTTGCGGGATTATCACCACATCAACGGCGGCCAACACCCGGAATTTCTGCGCACCCATCCCCATGATGATTCGCGTATCGAGGCCCTGGAGAATTTCATGCCAGTGGCACTTCGTTTCTACAACCGCGAAAAGTGAGCCACGCGCTGATTTGACAGGCTTTGAAGCGGAGTATAGATTCCACGCATGAATCGATTACTTACCAGGAGTATTCCTGCCGTTGTCATTTGTGCATCACTTCTTTATTTTGCCAGCAACCAAAACCTTCATTCAAAAGAAACCGTGGACACCAAGAAGCCGGCTACGACCCCAACCATCCCTGATGGCCACCAAGTTGCTACGCTCGCCGCAGGCTGCTACTGGTGTGTTGAGGCAGTCTACCAACGCCTTGATGGCATCCACTCGGTAACCTCAGGCTTTACCGGCGGGCACGTACCCAATCCCCGTTATGAGGATGTTTGTGAAGGCATCACCGGACATGCCGAATCCGTGCAAGTCGTATTCGACCCAAAGGTCATCACCTATGAGAAAATTCTGGATTGGTTTTGGCAGCTCCATGATCCCACCACGCTCAACCGACAGGGTGCCGATGTCGGCACGCACTACCGATCCGCCATCTTTTATCACAACGACGAGCAAAAAAAGATCGCCACATCGTCAAGAAATGCGGCTCAGAAAGATTTCACAAGCCCTATTGTGACTGAAATCACGAGTGCTAAGACCTTTTACCCGGCAAAAATCTCACACCAGAACTACTATCGTATTGTTGGTGAGAAAAACCCTTATTGCAGAGCCGTAATCACACCGAAGCTCAAGAAGCTCAAGTTGGATGCAGTAGAAGAAAAGACTTCAGACTAGGCAGCCAGCATCCGCCTTTTACGTTTCATGCCCTCCCACACGGATGATTTACCACTTGATGAGTAGCAGATTGCCCATCGCTCTGGCTTTATTCCTGTTGACTTGGAGTCATGCGGCGGCATCTGAAATCAAGGTGGCTTCGGTTAATATCGACAAAATCTTGCTTCATTACCAAGACGCAGCCAAGCAACTCGCCTACCTCAAGGCCGGTCGTGATCGATACTTGACCAGCCGCAATGAACGACAAAAACAAGTCAATGAGCTCGCCCTGGAAATCAAGGCGATATTTGCCAAGCTCAAAAACAAAGCAATGCCGAGGTCAGAGAGAAATCTCCTGACAGAAAAGCAAGAAGACTTGATCCGCCGATACAAAAAACTCACAGAGGAAATCAAGAAATCTGACGATTTACAAATCGCAGCTACCAAACGCAAAATAACCATTGCAACACAAGACATCCTCAATGAATGCCACCTCACAATAAATGATTTCGCCACAAAGCACGGCTATCATTGGGTCATCGAGACCTCAGGAACCACAAGCAGCAAGATTTCCCCTTTGCTTTATTCGCGTGAGGCAGTTGATGTCACCGATGAGATAGTAAGCCTACTCAACGAGGGCACATCCCCCTGAATTTAGAGAATCGTGAGCTCAACACAAAATTCAGGCATCCGGCGGCAATATCCAGCCCGTAGCACTTTCCTCCCCTACCAACACCTCACTCCACTGCAGGCTGTCACCCTCAAAGCTAAATCTGCCGAGGAATTTCTCACCACGCAACATATGCGGTAGCCAGTGAGGGTCATCCTCCCACATTCTCTCCCATGGAATATCCTCGAGGGCCGTCCACAGGGGAATCGCCTCATCGGTCGCGGTGGGTATCCCTTCAAATTCCTGCGCCATAAAAACATGGCAGTGGATATCTTCCATGTCAGACATGACAAACCAGAGCTCACCCATCTTCACTGGCTGTTTGGGGGTGATGTGCAGTTCCTCCTGGCACTCCCTGATCACACATTCTGCAGGGGTCTCACCCGGATCAATTTTACCTCCGGGACCATTGATTTTACCGATTCCAATACCGCGCAATTTCTCAATCAAAAGCACTTCGCCATCGCGCACAATAAACATGAGTGTTGCAAGCATCTCACCTTGCCAATTGTGCCAATCCACGTTGCAATCCTTCATGCGTTCCTTTCTAGACGTGACTACTGTGTTATCCAACACAAATTGATGTCACCACGCCATAACTACTGCCAGTATTACTATTGAAACAAATTACCGTCATCGGAGGAGGCCCTGCAGGGCTCTATGCTGCAGAAGTTGCCGCCACAATGGGAGCCAAGGTAGAGCTCTACGATGCCATGCCCTCAGTGGGTCGCAAGTTTCTCGTTGCCGGGAAAAGCGGGCTCAATCTCACCCATGATAGCCCCATTGATGACTTTCTCACCAAATACTCAGGCGCAGATCTTCCCGAAGAACAGTGGCGAAATATCATCACCAGCTTTGACAATCACGCGCTGAGGAAATGGGCATCGGGTCTCGGCATCGAGACTTTCGTTGCTAGTAGCGGCAAGGTCTTCCCCTCACCTGACAAGGGCTCAATCAAAGCAGCCCCACTTTTGCGTAGCTGGATAAGAAGACTGCGAGAGTTAGGGGTCATCTTTCACACCAGACATACATGGACCTCATTTGAAAAACCCAAGCAGCTAACATTCTGTCACCAAGACGCCGTGCTCTCCTTAAAATCGGATGTAACCATCCTCGCTCTGGGTGGTGCGTCATGGCCACAGACAGGCTCAACTGCAAGCTGGGTAGACATCCTCAAAAGCCATGACATATCCATCACTCCCCTCACCTCCGCAAACTGTGGCTGGGAAGTGGTATGGCCGGCACCCCTACTCGAAGAGGCCGAAGGGCTTCCCCTCAAAAACCTGCTACTCAAATCCGGAGACTGCTCAAGACATGGGGAGCTCGTCATTACCCGCCACGGGCTGGAGGGCGGCCCTATTTACCACCTCGGACCAAGTATCCGCCAGCAACAAGAGGCTCATGTCCTCATCGACTTCAAACCCAATACCAGCCATGACGATCTGGTATCACGCATGGGTAAAGTCACACGCAACTTCGTTCGTGAGGCCCGCCGCCGCTGGAAGCTTGATCCTGCGACCTGCTCCATTCTCAAGCACATGCCAGAGAGAGGCCCGTGGAAATCAGCCGAGCAGCTGGCACGCGAGGTCAAAAACTGCCGCATTCCTCTGACAGGCCCAAGACCCATTACCGAGGCCATATCCAGCGCTGGCGGGATCAGCTGGCAGGAATTGGATGACTCTCTAATGCTAAAGAA
>JBDQHQ010000150.1:0-5161 GCA_040264795.1 Akkermansiaceae bacterium
CTGAAGCTCTGAATTTCAAAACGTCGGCCGTAGGTCTGGTTGATGGCGTTGAGCGTAGGGGTCTCGGAATCATCATCCCAAGGTTCGTTATTGTTGGCGTCGGTGTTGGAATCCATATACTCAGGGAGTCGTTGCACCACTGCTTCGCAGGTTGCTTGGGCGATGATCTTATCGTCGGCATCCCTGACCTCCCCATAAGCACGGATGCGGAAGGTGTCGGAGCGCGCGCTTAACCTGGGTGCAAGGGGCAAGAGGATATTGGCCTGGTTGACTTCGAGCGGAATGCCGGTGGCATTGTTTCTGCTGCCAAGGTAGTTGTTTGTGTTGTTGAGATCGGCATCATCATCAGCAAAGGGAAACAGGTATGTATGAAGTTCATAATTGGGAATGGTCTCAGAGGTGTTGTCCCTGATGCCCGTGGTCTGATTGCCATTGGTTCCGGCCTGCTCAATGGCTTCCTGGATGGCGCCTTGGTAAGATCTGCTGTCATTGCCAACGCGTCGGTTAACAAAATCTGAGAGACTCATGAAAGGGCCTCGAGCTTTGACTTGTTCGACAATCTTCTGAGCAAGGGTATCAATTTGCGCATCAGTGAGCCTGGAGAATTCTTCCCATAGTTCCACGTCTTGTACTCCATTTACTGGATCTTTGGGGTGTATTTCTGCAGATGTCGTACTGGCCAGCGGAAAGGGGGTGCCTGTCTCTGAATCAGTCGTGCCTTGAACCGATTCAAGGGCGACATCTTTGTTCCCTTGCAGGAAGGCTCTCCATGCTTTTACTGAGGTCGAGTTCACGTTGAAGGCGCCCTTGATTAGGCTGTAGGCTCCGATCTTTTTGTAGCCTGGTGTTTGGTTTGTTGGTGAAGTTAAAGCCTCACCCAATGTTGTCTCCAGCAACTCAGTGACAATGTCTTCCGAGGTTTTGTCTGAGGGAACATGCGGCTCCAGTGCGGGGTTGGCCATGGCACTTGAGGAGTCGACCGTCTGTGTCGGGTCACTCGGATCAATGCCGTAGAAACGCTGCAAGGTATCTTCTATGGCATTGCTGGTATTAGCCACTGCTGGGGCATACCCTCCTGCTCCAATAGTAAACTTCGGTGCGATGCCAGAGAGATAATAACGATCAAAAAGAGCATTATTGATTTGCCACGAAACATCATTGATGGAGGTCTGCTGCCCAGCAGTTTCTCGATCAGCATAGATCCCGTCTGTCGGGATATATGGAGGTTTCCATGAGTTGCCGATCGCATGAGTGGGCTCCAAAAGTCTGGTTCCCACATTAGCACCTGTCAGCTCAACAAGGGAATGTAGGGGTGCTCTGGGAATGTCGATGAGAGGGAAATGGGTGTCCCCTTCTGCCAATTGGTAACTCTTACCGTAAAAGCCATTGTCCCCACTTGCGTTGCTGATGTCGAAGCCAACTATGTTCAGCAGGTTATTAATGCCTCTAGCTGCGATTATATTTGAAACTATATTAGGTGGTCCCTTTCTATAAGAATACTCGGTATTTGTGCAGGTGACAGGAGTTGCATTCAAATGTGAGAATGGTTCCATCCTGAGGCTATTAACATTCGTTAAGGGGTGGTCAGTAGGTAGAGTCAGCATAGAAGAGATGCCGAAAGACTCCTTCAATCCGGTCGCTACCCCGATCTCACTGAACTTATAGCTGAATGTATACCCGAGGGGGCCATTTCTGTAATTATAGTCAGTAGTATTCCCAGTCCCAACATTGAGGCGGTATTCTTTCCCCGCTATGTGATCGCCAAAGATAGCTTTGGTCGTTAGATCCTTGGCTTTTGCATCATTGTCCGGCAAGTTAGTTGACGAAATAGCGACGATGGCAAAGTCGCTTCGGTGGTAAAGGTTAAACATGATGTCAACTTGGTAATTAGCAGGGGCTTCATTTCCACCAACTTCTATAGGTGCCCAGTTTCCACCTGTTTCATCAGGGAACTGGTCAAAGAAAATACCTGTTTTTTCCTCACCTGTTCCAGCGACTGAGTAGTTTATACCAAGTTCGATTTCATCATTGGCTACAGTGGCATCAGTACTTCGATCTTTTTCTTTAGGGGGTGAGTAGATAAGAACCTCGCCCGGTTGCATAGTGAGATCCGTAGCGAGATAGCTCAAATCGGCAAAACCAATGGATTGGGTTGCATAGTTAGAAAACCCCGTACCGGTTCCTCTTGTTTCATAACCACCTCCGCCACTTCCCGGTTTCCCATGCACGGTCACAGTCCCATCCGGACGTGTAACCCTGAAGCGAATTCCTCCGGGCAGGCCGTTTTGCAGAGTAATGGCAAATTTTTGAGCTTCGATTTGGGTATTGTAGGGGTTCCAGAGAACAAAGAAGGGATCCACTGACATCTGCAGCTTATTGTCCGCATAAACGAGGCTGTAGATCGCATTCACTCCCAATAGCACTGGGGCGTAGTTCGCTCTGATTGGGCGAAATGCGTAACCTCCGGATGTATTTTGTTCTTTGTTAAGAGCATGGATTTTAAGATAACGTTTATTTCTAGGGAAAAATTGGTCGTTAGCATGAATATCAATGAGGTTATCATAAATTTCGCCTCTGGTCGTTCTGTTCGGAAAATAAGACCGTGAGTCCAGAGTATAATCATTTCCTGAGGTTTTTAATCGCTTATAGAGGTTGGCATAATCCCGCAGTAGCCACCAACTAGGCCCCCTCACGACGGTATCAGCGCCATTGATATCAGCGGAAAAGAAGTTTCCAGCGCCCGAGAAATCCCTGTATAAAAATCGATCTTTAATCGTCATTCCCGGTGCATTCAGAGGTGCTGCCAACCCATCATTTCCCGCAACAAATTCACCTATCTGTTGATTAAATTTACCAAGGATCAAGTTGTCATCGTCACCGGTGTAACCTCCTTCTGAATCTACATCATCATCTCCATCCATTTCAAAAGCCAATGAGAGGTCACGGCGCAGGCCGCCTTTTTTGACATCAGCGATCACGCCGCGGCTGTTAAAACCAATGTCATGACGGTGCTGCTGCAACCATTCAGCCTCACTTGTCGCCGAACCCATGACCAGTGGCATGTCCGCCGGGCTGAAGGCTTTTTCCAGACCATCCAGCCAGGTGTTGGTAGCTCCCTCCTTGATTGGATAGCTCACCCCGGTGGCAAATGGTCCGTCAAACACCCCATGGTCAGGACCGGGAGCAGCTGAAAGACGTGATGCCTGCCAACGATCCATATCACGAAGATATTCGGGGTCTGTCACACCATAGGTGTAGTCTTGCGGATTGGGCACGGGAAATTCGTTCCATGCCAGATCGGCTTTCACACCCTCATCCTCTACCCAGTAGGCGTAATAGGAGGTATTACCTGAGCCGGTAGCCACTTCCACCTTTGGCACTTTCACCGTTCCCGCGGCATCTGCGCCTTCAAAGATCACCAGATCGTCGGCAGCAGTGCCAACAGCGGTCAGGGAATTGAGATTATCTCCGGTGTTATCCTCGCTGCCCGAAACCAGCCAGCGCACGAAGGTTTTGTTGTCCGGCTCAGCGGGGCTGTAGCCATTTGTATTCCAGACTCCGAGCCAGTGTTTCCGACCATCTTGTGCCTCAGTGCCAGTTGCGTAGGGGTTGTCAGCAGAGCCCAAAATAGAAGCTGTGGCGTTCACTCGCTGGTCTGGCCCAGCCGCTTTCTGCAGCTCACCAAGGGCAATCATCAGTGCCATTCTGGCATTAGCACGAGCCTGTTGGTCTGCTTCTTCCGCAGAGCCACCTGAACTGCGCTGCTCAAGAGTGGCTAGGCTAAGCATACCTAAGGCAATCATGGTGAGTAGCACCATCATGCTTACCGTTGCCACTAGGGCAAAGCCAGATGGCTGTTGCGTTGTGGATGGTAGAAAGATACTTCTTTTTCTCACTTTTTGTTCTGCGGGCATCAAATTCATTCGTCGACGGAATCCTCATCAAATACACCAAACTGTATTCACAGTGTAATAACTAATAAATTAGCTCAGATTGGAAATTTGAACACCCCCTTTTTGGGGGGTATGACCAACTTTTTTTCACTGAAACACTTTTACAATACAGAGCTCAAAAAAAGCAAGGCATGCAAAATTACGTCTGATGCATGCAAAATGCCGACACCAAGTCGTGAACATAGCAAAGGATTTCCCGTGCCGGAATGCAATTACTAGGAGAGATGACTGCTCTAATCCGACTTTTGAAGCCTCACACGAAGGGACAGAGGCCCCCTGTGAATTCCTCTACATACGACGCACTCCGAATGCGCCTCCCCAAAGACGATTTATGGTGAAAGCGCACCAGCCGCAGCAGGCACTAACTGACTTATGAACTTAAGCCGGGGTATGTCGAGCCCCTCTCGGATGGCTGGTCTGATCAAAACAAGCTCACGAGCGGCATAGGAACCGAACAAACGGGACCCATACATGAGCGTCCCGTCCTTTCTCTTCATGATGCAAGGAACCCAGCCACCACCTTTCACGACCTTCGAGGGCATTGCCTTCATCTCATCGGCTGGAACATCCGCGATATCATCCGCGAAATTCACATTGATCAGCTTATCGGTTAAATTCACAAAGAGAAAATGCGCCCTAGGGAAAAACTCAGCGGAGTCATCGATCACCACCAGACGATAACCCGTTCCCTTTTTTTCGTCTGGAGCAATAACGAGCAATATGAGTGTATCGATGTGACTGGGAATGGGAGTACTGGCAACAAACTCATAAGCCAGCTCTCCCTCTGCAGGATCAGCGCGCTTTTTATAAACCTCGAATTCGGCCATTCTCCTCAGTGAGATATCACCAGCACGCGCGCCATGCCTGAATGTGATCGGGTGGTATTGCTCATCCAATCGGAAAAAGAGTTTCTCCTCAGGAACATCACCCCAATGAAGAAAGGAACACTCGATGACTTTACTTGCTTGCTGCTCCTCAGCCTTCTCCTCAGCCAGCAGCTGATCAGACAGTAATGAGAACAGCACCAGCAAGGATGCAATGCAAAATGTGTGGCGGCTTTTCATCATGACTTTCTCTGCTGGAGGACTGACTCCTCGCTTAGCCTAGGGGCCAGTGAGCTTACTGTCCAGTCTCAGCAAGAGGTTTCCCAATCAGCTGGGAGATGAATTTCACCCTTGGGCTATCACTCCCCCTTCTCTCTGGTGGGC
>JBDQHQ010000151.1:0-5122 GCA_040264795.1 Akkermansiaceae bacterium
GGTCAGCAATGACCGGTGATTGTGGTTCTCCTGCTGAATTTGGAACTGAGGACCTTGTGGGGTTGACTAGTATTGGAGCGGTGCGGAATGTCGGGAAAGGATCAGCGGCTGAAACAGTTGAGTCTGAGTTGCCACCCACCGCAGCCAAAATTTCATCTATACTACGAGGTTCGATGGGCTTGGAATAAGTGACCGCAGGCGGCATGATCGCAGTGAGCTGTGGAGGCGAAATTTCGACCTTGCCTCTGGTAAGCGCGGTTCCTACCGCGATCAGCAGGGCAAAAGCCATCATGGCAAGTAACCAGCAAGCAACCAGAAACGTTGGCCTGTGAGGTAATCTCACATCCAAGTTCTCAATGGCTGCGTTTGTAGGCTGGTAACCGTGGTTTTGCATCGGATCGGTCAACTATTAACTTTTCCGAACATAACGGCAATAGCACTCTGAGTCAATGAGGATAAATCCTTTAGAGAGACCCTTAAGTGACTTACCATGAGTATCTAGCCTTCAAAATGGCGTAAACATTGGTCTTTTGGACACTGCCCAAGCAGCAATCCTAACTGCCCCTTAATCTATCTGGGGCGGCAAATCTAATGGAAGATAGCCAAGGCCGAGCTCAGGACCTCCAACTGAGCGCACCTTTTTTCAAGGCATAGACATAAGCAACCGTCAAAATGCCTACGAATCCACAAACGCTCCAGAAGGCCATATTTCCGGCTGCGGTAAGCTCACGGAACTGCACAGCCCAAGGATAAAGAAATACCACCTCGATGTCAAAGATCACAAACAGCATCGCAACGAGGTAAAACTTCACGCTGAATCGGGGTGAACCCTCTCCAATCGGCAACATACCACACTCGTATGGAGAATCCTTGATCTCGTTTTTACTGCCCTTTTTGCCGAGGAGAACACTCATAATGAGCATGGTGGCACAAAATCCGATGGCGACCACGGCTTGCATGATGACAGGTAAGTAGTTCTCGATCATGGGTTAATGACTAAAGTGGCTGAAAAGCGTTATTGATTGAATTCGGGAAAAGAGAAAACCCGCAACACCTTGTGATCTGGTGATGCGGGTTTTTAAATCAATTCGGGTGGTAAAAACCAGCACGAAATTTAGGGAGGGATAAAAGAATTGCCTGGTTTGACCTAGGCGGTTTCCTGAGCGGCCAGGAAGTCACTGTGAGCTTCAGAAAGTTTGGGTAAACCTCTGTACTCTTTGCCTTCCTTCTCGATCATCCCACGGGTGACAAGGTTTTGTAGTTTCTCGTATGCGCGAAGGCGGAGCATTTCTTCTCCACCACTGACTGCGTTGCGTTCCTTGAGTTTCGCATAAACAGCTTCGAATAAATCGTTAAATCCGAAGAAGCTATCATCATCTCCCAGCACGTTGACAATTTCATCGGTCACGTGATCTGGGACGCGGCGAGAGAAACGAGTTCTTTTCGTAGTAGCCATGCATGCAACATACCACGATATTGGATTTGTGCGAAATGAAAATAAGAAAAAGCAGAAATTTGCAGTTTTTTTTGGCTGCTGAAAATGACAAATTGACAAAATGACAGAGTTGACAGGACCACGCATTTCAGCGATGTCAGCATCTGTCATGAGCATTTCAGAAGCAAAACATGTAGCAATTGTGGGGGCTACGGGAGCAGTCGGGCAAGAGATGCTCGATTGTTTGGAGGAGCGTAATTTCCCAATTAGTGAACTAACCCTCTTGGCTTCCGCCCGATCGGCTGGAAAAGAGATTTCCTTCAAGGGAAGCTTAATTAAGGTTAAGGAATTAACACATCAGAGCTTCGAAGGGGTGGATATTGCCTTATTTAGCGCAGGGGGAGGCCTGTCCCTGGAATATGCTCCAAGTGCCGCTGCTGCTGGAGCTGTGGTGATTGATAATTCCTCGGCATTCCGAATGGACGATGAGGTTCCCTTGGTGGTTCCCGAGGTTAATCCGGAGGCGATTAAGGACCGCCCCAAGGGCATTATTGCCAATCCCAACTGCACAACCATCATCACCCTGATGGCTCTTAGCCCGCTGCATAAGCTCTACGGGCTTCGCAGCATCATTGCTTCCAGCTATCAAGCGGTATCTGGTAGTGGTGCCCAGGGTATCATCGAGCTCGATGAACAAATCAAGACGCTTGGCGCCGGTGGAGAGGTCACGGATGATATGAAAAACGTGTATCCGCACCAGATTGCCTCCAACGTTATTCCACATGTGGATGCCTTTACCGAGAATGGCTACACCAAGGAAGAGCTTAAAATGCTCAATGAAAGCCGCAAAATTCTCAATCTTCCCGATCTCAGAGTCACTTGCACCTGTGTCAGAGTACCTGTGCACCGCTCGCACTCGGTGAGTGTTACTGCTCAGTTTGAGCGTCCTGTCGATGTGGCAGAGGCTCGGGCTGCATACGCCAACTGCCCCGGGGTGGATGCCAAGGACGACCCAGAGAACAGTCTTTATCCGGTGCCCCTGGATACCACTAAAAAAGACAACTGCTTGGTCGGACGCATCCGCAAGGATATGGTATTTGATAACGCACTCGCCCTCTGGGTCGTAGGTGATCAGGTCCGCAAGGGCGCAGCACTCAATGCCGTGCAAATTGCAGAGCTTGTCTAATAAAGGTGAACCCGCTATCACCCTTGTGATGGAAGATCTCAAACCGTGGCTGCGAGCCAAGCAGAAAGAAGTCGATTCCGCGCTGGGTAAATTCTTGCCCCGTGAGAGCACCAAGCCCCAGACCATTCATAAGGCGATGCGCTACAGCATCTTTGCCGGGGGAAAGCGTCTGAGGCCGATTCTGTGCCTTGCCGCTGCGGAGGCTTGCGGTGGAAACTCCGATGATGCACTTGCTCCGGCCTGTGCTACCGAGCTCATGCACACCTACTCTCTGATTCATGATGACCTTCCCAGCATGGATGATGATGACCTTCGCCGTGGGCGCCCTACCTCCCACAAGGTCTTTGGAGAGGGAATGGCCGTACTTGCCGGTGACGCCCTGTTAACTGAGGTGTTTACCATTATTGCTCAAACTCCCGCTAGCAAGCGCTATGGCGTGAAGGAATACGTCGAGGAAATTGCCATTACCGGTGGCAGCCGCAAACTTATCGGTGGCCAGGTGCTCGATCTCGAGGGAGAGGGTAAAAAACTAGCCAAGAAAGACCTCGTCAAAATTCACGAGGCCAAAACCGCAGCTTTGCTGACAACTTCCATACGTCTCGGAGCGATGTCAGCTAATGCAACACCTCGCCGCTTGGAGGCACTGACCACCTTTGGTTACAATCTTGGTCTGGCGTTTCAAGTGATTGACGACATCCTCGACGTCACCCAGACAACTGAAATGCTGGGCAAAACGGCAGGCAAGGACGAGGCGGTCGATAAATCAACCTATCCCGCAGTGCTCGGTCTCGAAGCCTCTCGCAAGGAGGCAGCCAGATTAACCAGGAAAGCCCTCAGCGCCTTGGATGTTTTTGGTAAAAAGGGCAAGCGCCTCGAGCAAATTGCCCGTTACCTGCTGGAGCGCGAGTATTAAGGCTAGCGGCACAGGGGCTTGCAGATATCAACGAGGATAGGATCAATGCCAGCGGTTTGGTCGGTTACCTCATGGATAGGTACCGTGCCATAGGAGCCGGATTTATAGACCATGATCTTGTTGGTTTCACCGCGGTGGAGGGCATCCATTGCGGCAATGCCGAATTTGAAGGCCATCAGGCGGTCTCGAACGGTTGGCGAGCCGCCGCGTTGGATGTGACCGAGAATGGTGAGTCTGGCATCCATGTTGAGCTTGTCGTTGATCCACTTGGTGAGGTAATCACTCATCTTGCAGCCCTCGGCCACAATGGCGATGAGAAACCTGCGGCCATCCTTGATTTCCCTGATGAGCCTTTTTTCAATGGCTGGAAGATCATACTCAAGCTCAGGAACCAGACAAATTTCAGCACCACTCGTCACAGCTGAGGCCATGGCAAGATAGCCACAGTGCCTACCCATCGTCTCAACGACAAAGGCGCGGCTAAAGGAGCTGGCAGTGTCCCGGATGCTGTCGACATTCTGTCTGATCATATTGAGGGCGGTATCCACCCCCAGGCAGTAGTCAGTTCCAGGAATGTCATTGTCAATGGTGGCTGGTATGCCTGCAAAGGGGACCTTGAAATCATTGTAGAACTGGTTGAGTGCTCGGAACGAGCCGTCACCACCGATCACAATGAGCTTGGTAATGCCGTGATTTTGTAAGTTTTCATGAGCTTGCTGCCGATGCTCATATTCAAAAAAGCGCTTTGATCGTGATGATCTGAGGATGGTGCCTCCACGGTGAAGGATGCCGGATACGTCACTGGATTTCGCCTCTTCAATATGATCATCAATGAGTCCACGCAGGCCGTTGTGGACAAGATAAGGCTTATAGCCAAGCATGCGTGAATAATCCACACAGCATTTGATTGCGGGGTTCATGCCCGCGGCGTCACCGCCAGAGGTCATTATTGCTATTCCTTCCATAACTTAAAAATGATTAAGCCAGACTCCATGATCCACTTTACGATCCATGCGAGCACCTTGGCGGGCGCTTCTTAGTCAGAAATCAAGGCTTTGGCAAGTATCTCCATGGCATAAGAATTGAATAAATGTGCGATTGACAAGGCGTTGCATCGCCACTACCACCATGCCGCCTCACGGCATCAATTCTGTGCGGCGACAACCTGATTTAACAGGGCGGAGTAGCCAAGTGGTAAGGCATCGGTTTGCAAAACCGACATTCGCGGGTTCGATTCCCGCCTCCGCCTCCATCCACCCACCTTTACCGGGTGGTTTTTCTTTTTCAGGGTGTTGCGCCGGTAAAAGTTGCTCCACCCATGGCGGATGGGGGATGAGAACCCTTCCGTAGCGAACCGGCGAAGCCGGTGAGCGCAGGCCCGGGTTTGAACGCACACGCAGTGCGTGGATCACGCGTTTGTAATCGCAAGTTTCCGGAGGAGGAAACTTGCTGGTAAGCATAGCTTGAGTAGAGCGAAAGCATTCCCGCCTCCGCCTCCATCCACCCACCTTTACCGGGTGGTTTTTCTTTTTCAGGGTGTTGCGCCGGTAAAAAGTTGCCTCTCCCATGGCGGAGGGGGGATGAGAAC
>JBDQHQ010000152.1:0-5069 GCA_040264795.1 Akkermansiaceae bacterium
CGATCTCTGCACTCGGTATGCAGCCGCCTGTTTTAGATCCAAACAGGTCATCGAGGTGCAATGCTTTGATAGCATTGTGGGTGTTGTTGCCATGCCATGTGGCCGCGGCACACATTTCGGCAGCGTCACGAGCTTCCTCAGCAAGATAGCCGCGAGCTTGGTAGGCAGCTTGAACCAAGGCGTTGTGTTCTTCTATGGATACGGTATTCACGATGCGAGAATGGTTTCGGTGATTTGTTCGGGTGTTTGTTCAATCGATACTGTCAGGCTGTCAGCACCCGGTTGCTCGAGAGTGTCGAGTTGACTGTCGAGAAGTGACACGGGCATGAAATGATCTTCCTTTCCCGAGCGAGCATGGGCACGCTCTTGGAGTAAGTCCCGACTGCCTTGCAAGTAGACAAAGCGTGGTGTGATCCGGCCGCTTGAGAGAATGTCCCGGTAGCTTTGCTTGAGGGCTGAGCAGGCAATGATGATGGGTTGATCATGATCGTTGATCAAGTCACGCAGTGTCTCGAGCCAGCCACGGCGGTCCTCGTCATTGAGTGGGGCGCCACTCGCCATTTTGCGCACGTTTTGCTCCGGGTGATAATCATCTCCGTCAAAAAACTCGGCACCCGTGCGGGCAGAGAGCAATTTGCCGACGGTGGACTTGCCACAGCCGCTCACGCCCATCAGCACGATGGATTGTTTTAAGGGTTGACGATGTTGGGACATGCTTCGGGACCTTCGGTCAGTATTTGGATGACGTTGCGAGCGGCGTGTTCTGCCATGCCGGCGTTGGATTCCTCGGTATTGGAGCCGATGTGTGGGGTGAGAAGAACATTCGGCAGACTTCGCAAGTCCTTGGCAGAATCCTGCGGCTCGTAGGGCTCCGCCTCGAACACATCGAGCGCAGCAGCTCCCAGTTGCCCGCTTTGGATAGCATCGTAGAGATCGTTCTCGCAAACGAGAGCTCCACGGGCGGAGTTAATGAAGCGCGCACCGGGTTTCATCTTCTGGAAAAAAGCAGCGTTGGCGATATGCTTGGTGGATTCCAGGACCGGCAGAAGGCTCAGCACAAAATCCGCCTCAGCCAGAGCATCGTCGAGTGAGGTGGTGTAGTGATCGATCCCGTCTGCAGATGAGAAGTCAGGATCTTCCATAATGTCATAGCCGGTGACTTGCATGCCCATGCCATGGTGAAGCTTGGCACTGAGCGCACGGCCGATGCGACCGCAGCCAAGGATGGTGATATTTCTACCCCGCACTTCGATGCCCGTGGCGGGCTTCCAGTCTCCAGCTGCCGTTGAGCCATGGGCGTGATGCACTTGGCGAGCGAGAGAGCCAATCATCCAGACTGCGTGCTCGGCCACGGCATTGTCCAATACCCCGGGAGTGTTGGCCACCCAGATCCCGTTTGCCGATGCCAGCTCTTTGTCTACGCTGTCATGCCCAACGCCAAAGCGGGCGATGACACCTCCTTGTGGCAGGGCTTGGTAGAGTTCTCCTATGTAAGGGTGGATGTCCGCAATGAAGGCACGAACACCCCGATCACGGATGGCGGCAGCAAGGCTTGGTTCATCTTCCGCAACGGGGATAAACTCGAACCCAGAGTCGGATGACAAGCGCTCGAAAGTTGCCTGTGCTTTGGCGTAAGAAATTTCTGAAACCAAGACTGTTTCCATATCTGAATACTATGTCCACTGGGAGCCGAACGATGCAATGGCATGGTGCGGATAAATAATTTATCATTTACGACAGTTTTTCCAATGTGTATGCGTATTAATAAACGCTGATGTCATCCAAAAAACCAACGGTCATGTTGATTGCGATCCGCCAGGGATACTTTTCCCGGGAGGTGCTTCGCGGTCTGCTTGCACATCGTTTCGATGATTCTGGCACCAAGGATTGGGAATTATGGGTAGCGCCTCCCATGGATGACCGAAAGCAATTGGAGGCATGTCTGGCGAGCCAAAATGTGGTTGGTGTGATCAGTAGAGGGCTTTCCCGGGATTTGGTTCAATTTCTTGAGAAACGCGACATTCCGGTGGTTTCTATCCGGGGTCCCGAGGACCATGAAGAGTTTGGGGCGCATGGACTTCATGTTGATGATGAAACAATCGGCAGTGTTGCCGGAGGTGAATTTGTTCACCTGAATTTGAGCCAGTGGGGCTTTGTCCACTGGCAAGGGGTGGCTTGGTCCGAGGCCCGCAAAGAGTCTATCCAGCGATTCGGCAGCTCGCAGGGTATTGAGGTCAATATTCTCTCCTTACCTGCGGAGAAAAGGCACGGCTGGGCAGGGGTTTCTGATATCAGTTCATGGCTTGCAGGGCTGGCCAAGCCATGCGGTATATTGGCGTGTAATGATGAGGCAGGTGTCGCGGTATTGCATGCTTGTAAATTGTCTGGTTTACGGGTGCCCGAGGAGGTGGCGGTAATCGGGGTGGATAATGATGGCTTGCTCTGCGAGTCAAGTTCTCCCTCGTTGAGTAGTGTGGATCTGCACGCGGCAGAAATTGGCCGTGCTGCGGCTGGCCATTTGACACAGCTGCTGAAAGGTGAGCTTTCCGACCCCTTACCTCACATAGCTCCGGCGGTGATGGTGGTGAGAGAATCAAGTCACGAGGTAGACCGTTACTTGCTGGTCTATCAAAGTGCGATGAACTACATCGCCAACCACGCACTGCGCGGCCCGCATGTTGCAGATGTTGCCAACGCCTGCGGTGTCTCCAAGCGGGGGCTTGAACGTGCTTTTGCCAAGCATGCAGGGGGGAGTCCCGCTGAAATCATCCGTGAACAACGCACGGCGGGAATACTAAGACTGCTCAAAAACCAGTCACTAGGACTTGCCAACATTGCCCAGCAGTCGGGTTTTTCCGACGCATCCGGTTTGTCCAACTTTATCAAACACGTGACTGGCAAACCACCCGGTGCCTGGCGCAATTAGGGCGACTAGGACGGGAAAAGATCTTCAGTCGGAGAATCCCTGGGGTTGGTTGGCATGGTTTTGGCGCGGAAGGGAGCCTCCAAGGTCTCAATGAGGGGGAATAGCTCGGCAAAATCCTCAGGCGTGTCCGAGTCTTGTTTGCCGAAGACGCCCTCCTCGATGAGCTGGAAAACCATCTTGCCAATGTCCCCACAAGACCGGATCCCCCACTCCGACATCATCGTGCTGGCCATGGGGCCAAACTCCTGCAATGCCAGATCCCGAAAGCCAAAGAGTAGCTCACTGGCAGCGACGTGACGATGTTGACCATCGTTGCTTTCCATGGCCCGGTTGACGGTGAAGTCGAGCGCGTCCTTTAGGAAGTAGTAGGCACCGGAATCATAGCTCTGGTCATGCGAGCTGATCGCTTCTACAGCATCCGTAAACTGAGTAGGTTGCATAGTAGATATGCTTCACCATGTCAGTTTGCATGTCAAGGTCGCCTTCCAATTTTGGAATTACTTCAGCGAATGCAGGTAGCTGATCATATCTACAAATTCCTTGAGCGAGAGATCGTTGGCAAGCCCCGGGCCCATGATGGTCGAAGTTTGCTTCTCAACACTCTTCACATCCGCCGCATTCAGTGTGGTTCCGATACCGGCGATGTTGTTGACCACTACCTTGCTGTCATCCTTGCTGATCAAAGTACCCATGTGAGGAGTGCCGTCATTGGTGGTAACGGTGACCCAGGAATCGGCAATAGTGGCATCCGGCTTGAGGATGGCCTCGGCGATCTGGTCTTTGCTGAGGCGAGAGCCGATTTTGTTGAAGTCTGTGGCTTTGATGGGATCTCCGGGGTTGATGTTGTGGCATCCTATGCACGCGAGGCTGGCGAGGGCTTTTTTGCCTGCCTTGGGATCACCCTTCATTTTGTCCAGTGCCACCATCACGTCCTCGATGGAGGTTTTGCCAACCTGGCCTTTGTTGCTCTTCTTCGCGGTTTTTGGCGGCTGGGCTTTGCCAATGCCGCTGAGGTTCATGCGGTGTTTGTCCGCGGTGGCCGAGAGGAATGCCTTCTGCTTGGCATCTGCCTTGTTCCAGTGGGCACGGTAAACTTGCTCGATCTTGTCAGACTCGGACCACTTGATGGCCTTGTAGTAGGGGCCGTGGGTATCGGGACGGGTGACCCACCACCAGGAGCCGTCGTAGGGGGCTTCCTTGTGGTAAAGGCGGGCAAGGGTAGCGAGAATTTTGTTTTTGAGCTCGGCGTTGCCAGTACTATCTAGTTTGGCGATCAGGCCGTCCACTGTTTTAGGGTCATGCATCCGGCGCAGGGCCCAGAGTGCTCCGTTCTGGCTGGGGCCATCGATCGCTTCCAGGCACTCGTTGATTGCATTGAGATTTACCAATGACTGCACGATAACGTGCGGGAACACGATGGCAGAGTTGGGTATGTCGTGGGGCCCGCCCTGGTGACATTTCGGGCAACCGCAGTCGCGGGCGCGCTTGGGGTCGTGGGGGATGGCGCTGTTGTCAATGGTGATAACCGCAGGTGGCACCGCCTTGGCGAGCAGGGAGCCGGTGGCTTCTGTGGTAGCTTGTATTCTTCCCAAGCCTACGGCAGCGGCAACTTGCACCCGTGGGTTGTCATCAGCCAGCCCGTCCAGCAAGGGCTGCAGTGGAGTATTCGTAGAGTGAGCTTTGCGGTCTGTGATGGCACGCAGGGCGAATTCTCTGACGCTGGCATCGTTGGTGAGGCTGGCTAGATCGCCTTTTGCTTTTTCTCCCAGTAGCTGGGAATAGGTGAAGATTGCGGCGACGCGTGACTCCGCAGTTGCCGAACTGTCTGCAGCGATGGCGAGCACGGCCGGGCCGATACCGGTATTGCGGTTGAGAATTTCCTGCTGGGTGTGCAGGCGGATGGTTGCACTGGCGGACCTGAGCAACTTGACGAGTGCATCATCTGCGAGCTCTGCAAAGCGGGGTGCAGGCTGATACTGCCACCCCTTGGGCACGATCCTGACCACATGGCCTTTTTCAGCACTGCCCTTGAAGCCGGCACCTGCCCAAGCGGCGAGGTAGAGTCTGCCGGAGGCATCGCTATCGATATCGGTAAATTGGGTCAAGCCGATGTAGTCCTCCTGCTCTTGGGTGAAGGTGGGAC
>JBDQHQ010000153.1:0-5054 GCA_040264795.1 Akkermansiaceae bacterium
ACCCCTGCGTCCGTGGCGCCCCGGCAGTGCCTCACGGCGGGCGGACGGGACCATCGCAGGAGCCCGGTTGATCTCATCTGCCAGCATACTCGTGCTACCGATAGGTCCAAGTTTGGCGGAAAATGAGCCCTCTTGGGGATTGTAAATCATCGTCCCGAC
This sequence comes from Akkermansiaceae bacterium, assembly GCA_040264795.1. Taxonomy (GTDB): domain Bacteria; phylum Verrucomicrobiota; class Verrucomicrobiia; order Verrucomicrobiales; family Akkermansiaceae; genus Oceaniferula. The sequence goes on from JBDQHQ010000153.1 coordinate 160, forward strand.
CAGGTCGGAGGGCAACAAGTCCGGAGTAAACTGAATGCGCGCAAAGTCGGCATGCAAACAGCCTGATAGAGCCTTAATAGCTAATGTTTTCGCTAATCCGGGAACACCCTCGAGGAGGATATGCCCTTTACATAAAAGCCCGACGATAAGCCGATCCACGAGGTCGGCTTGACCGACCAGCACCTTGCCCATCTCTTCTTTCACCAGAGCTACCCATTGGCAGGTTTCGGTGATGGATTCTGAAAGTTCCTGATTATTCATAAATAATGCCTCTTCATTCTCCAAAGATTAGGCAGCGGCGCAATGGCGAATAACGACTAAATCAGACAGCTAGGTAAGAGGGACGGATTTGACTGCCTGCGGGGGACTCGTTTCTACTAAAAAATGGTTAAGGCTATTTTAGAGCTCTGAGGGCCTTGATTCTGCTCAATGTGGGCGGGTGAGAATAATCCAGAAAAACGGGCAGGGGGTGAGGTGTAAGATTAGAGAGATTATCCGCGGAGAGCTTCTTCAAGGCAGAGATCAAGTGCCCAGGGTTCTTTTGCACTTCTGCTGCGTAGGCATCGGCTTCGAACTCATGCTTACGACTTATCGCATTCCCAACAATGGAGAGTAATTTGCTGACCGGCGAAAATAGCAACATGAAGAAAACAAGGCCCGCGTAGATGGACATCTCCGAGACACCGAACGCGTCAAAGAGGCTGCGTGCGAAGTCACTCTCTTTATTAGTCACCATACCAAGCAGAAAGAAGACAGCTGCAGTCTGCACAATGGAAAACACCATCCGTTGGATAATATGTTTCTTTTTGAAGTGGCCAACTTCATGGGCCAAGACAGCCAGCAGTTCATCATGGCCATGGTTTTCAATCAAGGTGTCAAACAAGGCGATCTTTTTGCGCTTACCAAAGCCGGTAAAAAACGCATTGGATTTGGTAGATCTTTTCGAGCCGTCCATGACAAAGATTTCAGTCAGAGGAAAATCGCACTGCTTTGCCAAGTTCTGTATGCCCGATTTGAGCTCACCATCCTCCATAGGCTCAAACTTATTGAACAGTGGAAGAATAATCGATGGAGCAAAATACATGAGCAGCAACTGAAATCCCGTGAAGCAAAGCCATGCCCAGAGCCAGGCATTCTCCACAGAACCAAATATCCAGATCATCAAAGCCAGCAGGGGCGCTCCGAGAATGACCGCCAGGAAGAGGCCTTTGACCTGGTCCGCGATAAAGGTCCCGGGTGTTGTTTTATTGAACCCGAAGCGTTCTTCGATGACAAAGGTGTCGTAAATTTGGAATGGCAGGGATAGCAGGCTATTGCCAACGATGAGGCCCCCAATGAATGCCAGCCCGGTGACCGTTTCACTCCACCCAAAACCCCTGAGCCAATCATCGTACCAGCCGAATCCACCGGCAAACCAGAAAACCAGCAATACGGTCAGGCTGTAAGTAGAGGTGATAATACCATAACGCTCTGAAACTCGGGTGTATTCCTGGGACTTGCTGTATTTATCCTCATCGTAAATCCCCTTGAACTCATCGGGAAGATTGGGCTCCAGCGCTTTGAGGTTAAATAGGGAAGATATGAAGTCGAGGTTCCACAGAGCAAAAAGAGCCAATAAAATAAAAATCGCAATTGGATTGTCCATGTCTGGATGGTCATGACTCCATCTTGATTAGTCAACAATTGACTGCATCACGGAATTGGATGTTTTCCTGACCCAAGAAATCAGCTAGAATCCAAATGCTATGTTTGGATGCACACATTACTATAACGTGTTGGTAGTCGTTTGTCTTTGCAGCCTGACCTCGTGCGGCCACATTGTCACAAAGAGCCACACCTACCACAAGAGTGATGCAGTGGAAATTAATGGGGCCAAGCTCAGAGGGGCGGTGAAACCGATGGGGGGGAAATCCGGATTTAGCCTCTCTGCGATGATTTATATGGCAGGATCGGCAACTCTGGACGGACCCTTTATTTGGCGCTTCGAGGCCGAAGGCTTGGAGGGGCAACACCAATCCATGATAGTGCACCGAGTTAAGGTAGTGACAAGCAAGACCAAGAGGAGTGACTGGTATCCTCAGAAACACTTGGGTTATCTGACACCTTTTGAACCTGTAAAGGGCGAGCCTGGGGTTGTTTATGCAGTATTTCAGATTCCAGGAAAACTCAAAGTATACCCACGAGACGATGGCGATATTACCATTTTTGCTGACATTTCCATTACAAGTAAGGACGGCAAAAAGCGCAGTCTTGTTAAATTCAATCTAGCTACTGAAACAACCAAGGATGTCGAATTCATCAGTATACCATCGGAGATCATCAAAGGCTCGGATGAGGATCCTAGAGACTGGCAATGGGGCAGTGAATTTCCTGATTATTAAGGGCCTCGAACACGATTCAGCCCGAATTGAATCGTGTTGACATAAAAGATGATTAGAACGATATTGCTGATGTAATGAATAAGTGTATTTCGTTCATATCTGTGCTCAGTATTTTCGGTGTCTCGGCTTTACTGGCAGAGTCTCAGGCTGTTTACGACAAACAGCAGGCCTCCAGTGTTCCGGTGGTGGTGTCGGAGGTGCCCACATGACCCATGTGACCAGGTGAAGGCGGCACCGTGAGTGGCGTAAGCGAAAAGTATAAGTTTGTATTCACCGGGCGCTGGATCCCTGAGAAGGGGGAGGCAGGCCAGGTGTATTTTAGCGGCAAATACTGGGCTACCGACGATTTCGGCATAGGCTTTGATTATCGGCCTCTTGTCGATGATGTCAGCCTCACAGCCACATATAGACTTGTTTCTGAAGATCCTTCTGGATGGCGACCTGCCGTAATTGTAGGCACAAGTGAAGATGACTTTACTGATAATGGTGAGGACGTGGAGTCACGCAGTTATTACCTGACATTGAGCAAAGCTCTACCAGATGTGGAATTGATGGGTATTACACCGGCCCCTTATGTCGGCACGGTTTGGATTGAGGAATTAGAGAAGTTTAGAGCACTCGCGGGAGTTAGTCTCAGACACGAACATGCCACACTCATTTATCAATACAGTGGCACTGATTCCCATCTTACGCTATCCCGCAGCATCAACGAAAACCTCTCTATAAGTGCTATTTACTGGGGAATGAAGTATCCGGGGCTTGGTATGCGCTTTAGATTCTAAATTCAAGCCTTGTGGACCTGAAAGGGGTATCGGAAAAGGGCCCCAAATAACCACCGCTAGAGCAACACAAATATATAAACCACGCATTACATGCATTGTGCGAAGTTGTTATTCAGCCCCGTAAAATAAAGGATTACAGTGATATGTATGTGGAGATACTAGTTTTGAGGGCAATTTCCCCGCTTCCAAGCAAATGCCTACACATACACCCACTCTATGACCCTGTGGGTGAAATCATATATGTTCTTAGACAGCTCTACCGCAATACCGGCTTACTTCTCCACCAATTTGCCAATGAGTTCATTCATCCTTGCGGTCATTGTGTGAGGATTATCCAATAAACCTGCTGAAAGCAGCGCATTATCGGCCAATTGCTGTACCACGAGGCTCGCTGTCTCCTTGTCAGACTCCAATAAATTACTGAGCCCGTGAATTACAGCGTGGCGAGGGTTAATCTCCAGCGTTGCCTTGGTTGCAGGCATATCCTGGCCCATAGCCTGCATCATCGCGCGCATCTGCGCATTAGGTGCTTCTTTGGGAGTTAAGGCTGCTACAGGGCTGTCAATGAGTCTACCGGAAGATTCTACTTTTTCGATGCGGTCTTTGAGTTCTTCTTCAATGAATTGGATGAGTTTTTTACGCTTTTTACTGTCTAGCTCTTCACCCTCTGTAGCTACGTCATCGAGCTCAATTTCACCACGATCTGCAGATACTAGCTTCTTGCCATTGAACTCCGGAAGAGCCTCCATGACATACTGGTCTACAGGCTCAGTGAAGAAACAGACCTCCAGGCCCCTTGCCTTGAAGGCTTCTAAATACGGCCCAGCCTCAATCGCCTCCCTCGACATGCCCGTCAGATAGTAGATGTTTTCCTGCTCCTCTTTGGCCCGGTCGATATATTGTGCGAAGTTGGTCAATTCGCCCGGCTCCTGCAGTGAGGTCTCAAACCTGAGTAATCCTGCCAACTGCTGCTGGTGCTCGTAGCTGGTGGCGATGCCCTCCTTGAGGAAACGTGAGAACTTCTTGTAGAACTCGTCGTAGGACTCGGTGTTGTTTTTGGCCTCTTTTTCGAGGAACTTGAGATAACGCTTGGTAATCAGGCCGTTGAGCTTCTGAACTAGCGCGCTGTCCTGCATGGATTCACGGGAGATATTGAGTGGTAGGTCTTCGCTGTCGATGACCCCTCTCAGGAAGCGCAGCCACTCAGGAAGGAGCTTGTCGGGCTTAGCGTCGATGAGCACCTTGCGGCAGTAGAGAGAAACGCCGGGCTCCATCTGGCCCATGCCAAACTGCTCGGTGTTCTCTGTCGGTGTGAATAGCAGCGCATTGATGGAAAGCGGCGCGTCAGCACTGAAGTGCATGGTGTAACGCGGATCATCAAAGGCGTGTGAGGTGAACTTGTAGAACTCCTTGTATTCATCTTCGCTGATGTCCTTTTTGCTCTTTAGCCAGAGAGCCTCCACCTTGTTGATATGCTCGCCATTGAGGGTGATCGGGAAAGAGACGAAATTCGAGTATTTCTCAAGAATGGCCTTGATGCGTGCATCCTGAGAGAATTCTTCCATACCTTCTTTCAGGTAAACCACGATGCTGCAGCCACGCTTGGCTTCAGCGTTATCGGTAATGCTGTATCCGCTTGCACCATCTGAGGTCCATGTTTGACCTTCAGTGCCATTCTCCCATGAATGAGTGTGCACGTCTACTTTGTCAGCTGCCATGAATGCTGAGTAGA
>JBDQHQ010000154.1:0-5022 GCA_040264795.1 Akkermansiaceae bacterium
GTTAAACTCTTTGCGCTGATCTTCGGAGAGAGACATGAACTTTTCTTGCAATTGCTCCGGGGTGCCCATTGTTGATTTCGCTGGTTTGTCAGTGGTGGGCTCTTGAGCTTGCAGCTTGCTTTCTAAACTTAGTAGAGCCAATGCCAGCAGTGATGTAGTGGTGATAAATTTCATGGTTGATGTGTGTAAGGCAAAGAGATGGACTGTAAATGAGATGATATTATTATGCTTGTTTTTGATCTGCCGTCAACCGTTCAAACATTCTGCCAAAAAGAGGCGATGAGGTATGCTATTGAGAGGTCTTGTTGGAAAGATATAAGCGGTGAGATCTGATGTAATCGTCTACCTCGGGAGAGAGCCAATCCGTGCGTGGTTTGTCTTCCATGCTCTGACGAATTTCTGTTGAGGATGCCGGATGCTTTCCATGGATGCAGTGGAGCCGATACCCTGTGCGTGGTTCGGGAGTGGAGTGCCGAGAGTAAACGATGAATTCCACCAAGGATGCAAGGTGATCAGGCCGGTCCCAACGAGGTAGTGCCTGCCACTGGTCCGTGCCCATCAGCCAGAAAAGATGCGCATTGGGATAGCGCTCAGCCATGGCCTCTGCAGTGCGCCAGGAATAACAGGGCGGCTCAGCTCTCAGGTCATGCGGGTCCACCTCGGCCCAGCCCGTGCCCGCGGTCGCAAGTCTGCACATCTCCATGCGCTGCTCGCCACTTGCATGAGTTTCATCTGACTTATGAGGTGACTGCCTGCATGGCAGAAAGATCACCTTGTCGAGGTGCAGCTCATCCACGGCTGCTTTTGCGATCTGGATATGTCCCAGATGAATGGGGTCAAAGCTGCCTCCAAACAGACAAATTCTGGTGTGTTTCTCGCTGGTGCTCATCCAGTTCTAGCGTTCCACCGTTTCGACCTCCTCGCCGTTGCTAAATTCGGTGGTTTTACTGCCATACCATAACAAAGCGGCTGTTCCTGCAAAGGCGATGACGATAACGAAGCTGAGAAAAAGACTGAGGCAGGATTTCATAGCGCATTGATCTTAGCGGGATTTTCATCATTGGTCGAGACTATCCTGACTGAGGCGTGCTGCATAAGCTCCATCTGTGTGGTCATCGTGGGGAAAAGCCTGGTGTTCTTGATCAAGGTGCCAGTGGTCATGCTCCTTAACGAAGGCTGTTATCAGCTCATGATTTTCCTCGGCATCAATCGAGCAGGTTGAGTAGACGATCCTGCCGCCCGGCTTCAGACAAGGCAGTGCGTTTTTGAGAATAGTTTTTTGGATCTCAACCAGAGAGGAGATGGCGTCACTCTGTAGCCGCCAGCGGACATCCAGCCGGCGTCGTATCACCCCGGTATTGGAGCAGGGGACGTCGAGTAGGATAGCGTCAAACTTACCGTGCCATTGCTCGGGGGCTGGCTGAGTCCAGTCATGTGCTTTCACGCTGGCAATGCTGATGCCCAGATTCTGAAGATTGCTCTCCAGACGGGGAAGGCGTTTCTCGTTGATGTCCGTGCAGATGAGTTCACCATCATTGTTCATCATCGCGGCGATCATGGCTGCTTTGCCTCCCGGTGCCGCGCAGGCATCCAGAATGCACTCGCCGGCTTGAGGGGCCAGCAGATCCACGCAGTGTCTCGTCGCCGGGTCTTGGATGTAAACCAAGCCTTGCTTCATCCATTCACCGGGTGGGGACCCCTCAATCTCATAGAAGCCTTCCAGTCCTTCAACCGGTGTGGCGTGTTCGTAGGCTGCTACAGTGGCTGCTGAGCCATCCTGTAATGGGTTGACCCTGCCATAAGTAATGGCGGGTTGGTTATTCCACTCAAGAAGCTTTGTGGTCTTTTCTGCACCAAATGATTTTTTCCAGCGTTTCCATAGCCAATCGGGATGAGAATATCTCACTGCAGGAGAGAGCTCATCAAGCTCTTCGAGCAGGGATTTTCTTCGGGCGATACACTGGCGCAGGACCGCATTGACTAATCCGCGCACGGGGGCTTTGCCGCAATTGACTGTCTCATTAACCGCCGCGTGATCTGCAATACCAAGGATGAGTAGTTGCGCCAATCCGACACGCAGGATGTCACGGGTCTCGTGATCAAGTTTTCCCCGGCGCAGCTGCGCAATCCAATGGTCGAGTAATCGGCGGTTTCGCAATACTGCAGAAACAATGGACTGGAGAAGTGCCCGGTCTTGCTTGCTGAGGCTGTTTTTTGCAGCCTGACGCTCAATGAGTGAATCCATGTAAGCGTGCCCCTTTGCCCATGCCCTCAGGGCTGAAACTGCGGCACGACGTACGTTACTTGCTTGGGTTGCCATGTGGCATCAAACTAGCTGCACTGCATGATTACTAAATGAAAAATTCAACATTTTCGCTTTATTGTGACAGCCGGACTTGCCGTGAGCCAAAGGAAGCTCTATGAGTCTCACGTGACTCGTTTCCAGAAAGTGGCAGCTGCTGCCAGCGTGGCTCTGATTTTACTTATTTTTGTGGGGGCCATTGTTCGTGCCACAGGATCGGGCATGGGATGCCCTGACTGGCCAACCTGCTGGGGCTGCCTTATTCCGCCAACCAGTGCGGACCAGATTGACGTCGACAAACTCGATATTGAGAAATACCGCCAGCGTGCCGCCCGCTACGGGATCGATCCATCCACCATTACTCGTGAGTCTGTGATCAAGGAGTTTAACCCGATGCACACCTGGGTGGAATATCTCAACCGATTGACCTCATTGCCTCTGGGGCTGCTGACCCTGGCCACCTTTATTATGGCCCAATGGCAATGGAGAAAGAGACCGGTCATTCCCATTGTGGCGGCACTTGCCTTGTTTTTGTTAGCGGTGAATGCCTGGATGGGAGCTCAGATTGTATTCAGCGGACTCAAGCCGGGTATCATCACCATCCATATGGCCCTGGCGATTCTGATGCTTTGTTTGCTTGTCTTTCTGGCCTGGCGTGGTTGTGACGAACCGTGGCGATTACCCAAGTCTTGCCGGGAAAACGGATTGGCAAAAATTGCGGTGTTGCTCTTCGTGCTGATCCTTGCCGAGGGGGTGCTTGGTTCCCAGGTGCGTGAAAAAACCGATGCCTTGCACAAGTCCCACAGCGCCGCTCCACGTTCCGAATGGGTGGGGGAGTTGGAACAGAGCCCCACCTACCTGATTCACCGCAGTGGTTCATGGGCTATCTTATGGGCCTCGACTCTCTTCCTCATACGTACCAAAAAGAACCGAACCGGAGCCAAGGTGCTCGAGTATACCGTGTTCGGCATCGTAATATCCCAGATGTGCCTGGGCCTGATATTGTCCCATATTGGCATTTTACCCATCGCGCAGGTCCTTCATATCGGTCTTTCCTCTATTTTGGTGAGTGCCTTGCTTTTATGGCTGCTGGGTGCGTTTCAGGCGATGCGGAACTAACACCCGGAGACTGAGCTAGCGTGAGCCGTGGGGGAATCTGTTAGTTCAATATATCCTCGGCGTTTTCCACGCTCATTGCATGAGCTTCACCAACCGGCCGGCATGTGAGTCTGCCCTTGATGCAGTTAATGCCGCTGATCAATTCAGGCTGGATTTTGCAGGCGCCAGCGACCCCGTTGTCTGCGATGAGATTGGTCCAGCGCTGGGTGCTGTTGCATAGTGCTTGAGTGGCTGTGCGGGCGTAAGCTCCTGGCATGTTTGCCACACAGTAATGGAGCACATCCTCCTCGTAATAAGTGGGATCTTCATGGGTGGTTGGTCTTGTGGTTTCAGCGCAACCACCTTGATCAACAGCGATATCGACAAAGACGGAGCCCGGCTGCATCACTTTGAGCATATCACGGGTGATGAGCTTGGGGGCTGCCGCCCCGTGCACCAGTACAGCCCCGATGATCAGATCAGCACGCGGCAATAGATCAGCGAGGTTGGCTTCATTGGAGTAAATGGTATGGGTGCCCTCCATGGTGATATCCAGAAAGCGCATACGCTCCAGATCCACCTCGAGAATGCTGACGTCCGCCCCGATACCCATGGCAACCCGTGCCGCGTTGATGCCTGCCGTGCCCCCACCGATGACTACCACGCGACCTGGGGCAACGCCGGGAACCCCACCGAGCAAAATGCCACGGCCACCCTTGTGTTTTGCCAGATGGTAGGCGCCAATGATGGCTGACATCCTGCCCGCAATCTCACTCATCGGTTCGAGCAGGGGAAGGCGCTTGTTAACTTCCAGAGTTTCATAAGCGATCGCTGTGCAACCGGTGGCCATGAGGGACTCTGTTAGCTTCTTGTCCGCGGCAAGATGGAGAAAGGTAAAAAGAGTGTGCTGATCGTTGAGCATACTGAGCTCACTTTCCTGCGGTTCTTTTACCTTCACGATCATCTCACTCTGCGCGAACACCTGCTCTGCATCAGCAACCAGTTCAGCACCTACTGCGGCGTAGAGCTCATCCGGATAACTTGCACCCAGGCCCGCCCCTGACTGAACAAGCACCCTGTGTCCACGGCTCGTTAACTCCCTCACTGAAGAGGGTATCATGGAAACCCTGCTCTCCTGCGCCTTGATTTCCGACGGTATGCCGATGATCATGAATAACATTACTGAAGCTTTGAAATATATCCAATCTATTTTCCCCAAAATGGCTTGCATATTGGCTGATTATGGAAATATTGGGCTCGCCTCAATCGAGGCTTCAATCCACTCCAGGCCGGTTTAGCTCAGTTGGTAGAGCAACTGATTTGTAATCAGTAGGTCAACGGTTCGAATCCGTTAACCGGCTCCACTCTCAAAAAACCCTCCCTCGCGGAGGGTTTTTTGTTGGCCGGCTTAACGGATGAGAACGCAGTTCGAACGCACGACGGAGCAACGCGCAGTGCCGTGAATCACGGCATCTCAATAGAACTCATTTCCGGAGGAGGAAATGAGCTAGCCAGCATAGACTGAGCGGAGCGAAGTTAATCCGTTAACCGGCTCCACTCTCAAAAAACCCTCCCTCGCGGAGGGTTTTTTGTTGGCCGGCTTCACGCCACACCGTAACAAA
>JBDQHQ010000155.1:0-5013 GCA_040264795.1 Akkermansiaceae bacterium
CCGTCTCAGTGAGCACCGCACCATCCCCAACCTCGTCTGGCTATTGCAGAAATACCCCGACCACGCACCCGCTGGCCTGAAGGAAAAAATCACCGAGTGGGCAGAGATTGCCGTCAGCCGCTCACACAACCTCTGGGCCTTCCGAAAATTCAGTGACGACATGTGGACCATCCCCGGCATGAACGAAGTCGGCAACTCTCTCGGCCTTCCCGCCATCGCCCTGTCTGCCTCATGGGTGGTTGAGGACCCTGCTCTTAAAGAAGATCTCGAACGCATCGCCATCTCCTCGATCGACCACCTCTTTGGCCGGAACCCGATGCTTGCCGCCTCCACTCCGCACCCCAAGCAAGGTTTTCCCGAAATCGAGCGCGGCTGGCCAAAGCTCTATAAAAAAGACGTCTGCGCCCGCCTTGAAACCGTGCGCGGCAACATCGCCACCCTTCCCGGCTCTGAGATGTATCCCTTCTCCCCCGGAAAAAAATTCCGCCACCTCGAGGGCTGGTGCAACTACGGAGCGGCCTGGTGCATCAGCCTTGCCTATCTGCAGTGGGATGCCACGCAAACAACACCCGACCTGAAATAAGGCTCGTTCGATAGAATCCCCACCAACGAGACGTAGTAGTCATAGTCATGAAAAACCACAGCTTTCTCTTGCTCCTCTGCCTCGCTCTCATGCTTGCCAGCGCAGGCTGCAGTAAAACATCAAGCAACAAGGAGGAACCTGCTACTTCGGAAAACAAAGAGCAGCCTGCCTCACTAAAAATCGCCTTTGGATCATGTGGCAATCCGCAGCGGCCTTTGCCGATTTTTGATCGGGTTGTCGAGCATCAGCCGGATCTCTTCATTTTCCTAGGAGACAATATCTACGGTGATACGGACGACATGAAAATCCTCAGGGCTAAGTATCAAAACTTAGCCGATCAGCCCTCATTTCAAAACTTAAAAAAGCATACCGAGATTCTCGCCACCTGGGACGATCATGACTACGGCAGAAATGACGCCGGAAACGAATACCCGCACAAAGAAGCATCCAAGCAAGTCTTCCTCGAGTTTTTTGAAGAACCCAAAGAGTCCTCACGCTACCAGCACCAAGGCATCTATCATTCGGTGACCCGCCAAGCAGGCGAGAAAATCGTCCAGATCATTCTCCTCGATGGACGGAGCTTTCGGGACTCGATCCCAAGGAATCCCCAACGTGGAAAAGACAAACACTCTTTCTACCCCCTCGACTACCTACCCACCAAGGATACCAGCAAGTCCATGCTGGGTGAAGCACAGTGGGCATGGCTCGAACAAGAACTTCTCAAGCCGGCAGACTGCCGCATCATCGCAAGCGGCACACAATTCGGCATCGAATACAACGGCTACGAAGCCTGGGCAAACTACCCGCACGAGCAGGAGCGCTTCGTGCAACTGATCAAAAAAACACAGGCAAACAACCTTCTCTTCATCAGTGGCGATGTTCACTACGCAGAAATTTCAAAGTTTGAGCGCCCGGATTGCTACCCGCTCTATGACATCACCTCCAGCGGGCTTAACCATGCCCATAAGTTTGCCGCCCCGAATAAAAACCGTATCGAAGGTCCCGTCATGGATAATCATTTCGGCCTGCTTACCCTGAATCTCTCTGCGCCAGAACCACACGTGATCGCCGAGATCTGGGACATCAGGGATAACCAACGGGTGGAGCATACCATCCCCCTGGAAGAGCTCCGCTTCACGGGGAAATAAAGCCTGCCCTACTTCACTTTGCGAGTTAGTGGCAGCTTGGTTTGCCTCCGCTCTTTCATTGTAGCGCGGCCTTACCTTCTCAGGCTACGCGCACAACTAAACTTTTAAAAAACCTAACAAAAAGAGGACGGGGGTGTGCAGCCCACCGCCCAGCTGATTTATGAATAAAGAACTGCTTGTGCCCATGAGATAGGGTTCAATACTAAGGGTTCAACAAGCGCAACTCACACATGCGCCTTGTCGCAAAAAGGTAGTTTTTTTGCGCAAAAAGACAGTCTCTCATTTTCAGAGAGGGCTTATGATATCGAGGCCGACAACAGGGGACGCTGCCTCCGCTTTTTTATTGTAGCGCGGCCCTTACCTCTTCAGGCTATCTGAACAACTAGACTTGGAAGATCCGAACGATGCCACCCGAATGACGCCACCCGAATGACGCCACTTGAACCATGCCACCTGAGCCATGCCTATTGCTGATTGGACTGTTTTAATTGCCTACCTTCTCGGCACGGTGCTGATGGGTGTCTTGCTGGGTAGACTGGTCAAGAACTCCTCGGACATGTTCAGTGCCGGCGGCGAGTCGCCGTGGTGGACCAGTGGGCTCAGTGCCTTCATGACGATGTTCTCAGCGAACACCTTTGTCGTCTGGGGCAGCATCGCCTTCGACGTCGGCATGGTGGCCGTGATGATCAACCTGATGTATGGCGTGGCAGCGATGCTCGTTGGTTTTTTTGTCGCCAGCCGCTGGAAGGCGATGGGCATTGAGACGCCGGCGGAATACGTCAAACTACGCTTTGGCAAAGGCGCACTGCATTTCTACACCTGGGCAATGATGATACTGCGTGTGGTGGGTACCGCTGCCGCACTTTATGCTCTGGCGAAAATCCTTGTCGCCCTGATGCCACTCGATGAGGGCAATCCCCTGCGTGACCCAGAGACCGGTAAACTCTCACTGCGCTGGGCGATCCTCATCTTCGGCTCTGTGGTGGTTCTCTACACCATGATCGGCGGCCTCTGGGCAGTGCTCATGACCGATGTGCTGCAGTTCATCATCCTCAATCTGGCCATCCTCTTTGTCGTTCCGCTCGCCCTGCATCAGGTGGGAGGTGTCAGCGGTTTTATCGAGCAAGCTCCGGACGGATTTTTTGACCTCGTCAAGGAGGAGAAATACACCGTCTTCTTCCTTGCCGGCTGGGCGGCCATCCACTTCTTTATGATCGGTGCCGAGTGGGCCTTTGTGCAGCGTTTCCTCTGCGTGCCGACCCAAAAGGACGCCCGCAAGAGCACCTACCTCTTTGGCATCCTCTACCTTGTCAGCCCGCTGCTCTGGCTACTGCCTCCGATGATTTACCGCGTCACCAACCCAGAGGCCGATGCCGAGCAAGCCTACATTCTCGCGTGTAAGTCCGTGCTGCCCATCGGCATGGTCGGCCTGATGCTCGCCGCCATGTTCTCCGCCACCGCCAGCATGGTCAGCTCCCAGCTCAATGTCTTTTCCGGAGTCCTCACCAATGACATCTACAAACCGCTCGCCAAGGCAAGCAACCCGCAATCCCTGCTGCGTGCCGGGCGCATCTTCACCATCTTACTCGGTATTTTGCTGATCACGCTCGCCCTGCAGATCGAAAAACTCGGCCAGGTCAAGGACCTCATCATCAGCATTACCGAGCTCATGGTCGTGCCCCTGCTGGCCCCTTCCCTCTGGGGGCTCTTCAGCCGCAAAATCGGTGGCCGCGCCGTGTGGATCACTGGCCTGAGCGGCTTTGCTCTGGGGGCTCTTATTCGCTTCGGCTTTGGTGCAGATGGCTTCCTAGCAAATATCCCCGCCCTGGAATCACTCAACCTCTGGGTCACCTCCCACGCTAACTTCCTCAAAACCTTCACCGGCGTCATCTTCCCGGTCGCCGTGCTCGCCATCATCGAGTGGTCCAGCAAGGGCGAAGACGCAGGCTGGAAAATCATCGCCTCACTGGCGCAACAAGAATCCGAAGAAGAACTGCAGCATCCGCCACAATCCAACCCGATCGCCGCCAAGGTGGTTGCTGTATGCCTCGCCATTTGTGGTGCGATGATGTTTACCCTGATCCTAGCCAACGAGAGCTCGCACGGCATTCTGGCTGCCTTCGGTACCGTTCTCTTCCTCATCTCCGGCACCATTTTCTACTTTACCCGAGGCAAGTCATAACTCCCAGAATACCTGTCGATAGAAAAACCCAATCTACAACGTAACCCATACATGACGAAATTACATACAAGCGCACTCCTGCTACTCTTTGCCTTCAGCTCAGCCTTTGCCCATGAAGACCACAAGGACCTGCATCATTGGGAGATCCCCAGCAAGGATCCAGACCGCATCATCCTGACCTTTCATGGTGACCCCGCAACGAGCCGTGCGGTAACCTGGCGCACAGACAACACCGTTCCCCAAGCCGTCGCCCAAATTGCCATTGCGGGAGTAAACTCTGATTTTGCCGAGAAAGCAGTCACCGTAAAAGCTCAAGTAGAGCCCTTCGATATGGGCGTGGACACAAAGAATGCTCCACTCACTGTTCATTACCACAGTGTTAACTTTGAAAACCTCCAGCCTGATACTCTCTACGCCTATCGTGTCGGTTCCGGTGAAAATGATTTTTCTGAGTGGTTGCACTTCCGCACTGCCAAAAGAGGTTACAACAAAACCCAGTTCGTCTACTTTGGTGATGCCCAGAATAACATCCTCTCGCATTGGTCACGCCTAATTCGCATGGCTTACCAAACCGCTCCGGACGCGGCCTTTGCCATCCACGCCGGTGACCTCGTTGATCAGGCTCACCGTGATCAGCAATGGGCTGAATGGTTCAAGGCAGGAGGTTTTATTCACCGTCAATGGACATCCATTCCCGCAGCGGGCAATCACGAATACAAACCCTTGGGAGGAGAGCGCAAACTTGCCATCCAATGGCGCCCTCAATTCACCCTGCCAGTCGAAAAAGACCTGCCGGAAGAACTCCATGAGACCGCCTACACAGTCGACTACCAGGACATCCGCATCATCGTGCTCGACTCCAACTCGAAGCATGGGGATCAACGCGATTACCTCGAACGCCAGCTCAAAAACTGCACTGCCAAATGGAAAATCGTCACCTGCCACCACTCCATTTTCTCCCCAGTAGTGAAGCGGGATTTCAAATATGGGCGTGAGCAGTGGAAACCCCTGCTTGACCAATATGGTGTAGACCTCGTCCTCAACGGGCACGATCACAGTTACGCCCGCGGGCACGTGCGCCACATTGATGCCGATACAGG
>JBDQHQ010000156.1:0-4993 GCA_040264795.1 Akkermansiaceae bacterium
CACACTCCTCGAGATCGTGATTGTCATGTCGATTGTGGTTCTCCTCGCTTCCGTAACTGTTACTAGCATACGTTACTACGATCAAAAAACCAAGTATTCCAGAACGGAGATACTCATCGCCAGTATCGAACGGGCTCTCGAGGAATACAGGGCGGATCACGGATACTACCCTCAGAACGTGGGAACAACGTCATACACGGAACAAGTCTATGTAGCTCTATACGGTGATGGGGCTCTCACCAGAAATCCTAGTACAGGAGTAGTCACGATTACCACAGCCCCGAATGGCACAGCAAATAATACAACTTACCTTGATACCCTGAATCCAAATTTCAAGGGGAAGAAGCTCAATGTGGAAACCAGCAGCCCTTATTGCATTGTAGATGCATGGGGCAAAAGATTATGTTACAGGCACAACAAACCTGCGGGCCAGATGGCAAACCCAAGCCAAGACTATGACCTGGCATCGCTTGGGCCAGATGGCAATGGTGATTTTAATGGCACTTCCGATGCAGCTAAAGCAGATGATATCAAAAACTGGTAAATTTTACACCGGTGCCAGTTTATCTTGGGCGTAAGTCGACCATAGTGCTATGAGCTGAGATCTTTTTGTCATGATCTCAGCTTCTGTGGGTTAAGTGAGCATTGATCTTTACATCGTGTGGTCATGCCCCTAGGACGTCCCTCTACTCAACTCAATTTTATGTCAGAAGAATCTCTCCCGCCGGCTACCTCCAAGGAGCAGCCAAGCGAAAAACCAGCTGCCAAGCCAGCCACCAAGGCTGTGTCAAAAACAGCTAAGTCCAGCGCCAAATCATCCGAAGCAAAGTCAGATCACGGTAGCGATATCAAGCGCAACGTAAGAGGCTCAAAAAGTGCGGCCAGGAAGTCGACCAAAAAAGAAGCGGCCAAGGAAGCGAATCTTGGTAACAACAAGGAGGAAAAGACAGAGGGCGACAAAGATTCTCAAAATCAATCAAATCCATCCACCAAACAAGGCCGGCGGGGCAGGGGTCGTCAGGGCAAGTCGCAAGCGAATGAGCCTAAGGTAAAGCTAGACGACAAAAAAGTAGCCAAACGTGCTTGGAAAATTTTCCTCGGAGAAGTGGGCGAAGAAGGTCTTGCTTTGATTGCCGATAAAGATGCGAGGGAACTCGCTCGCCGCAGCTTGAAAATAGCTGAGATCTATTCCCAGGAAGAGGCTGCTGTCTATAAGAAAGCCAAGTAAGCTTGCTTACTTTTTAAAGGCTGGGGCCTAGTTTGTGAGTTTGCCGTACTAGACCGCAATTGTTTTGATTTCCTCCTCGCTGAGTTCCCGGTATTGGCCAGGGGATAGATCTTCATCGAGCCGGATCTTACCAATGCTTAAGCGGTGTAGTGATGTGACTCGGTTACCCACTGCGTGAAACATACGTTTAATCTGGTGATAGCGCCCCTCATAAATGGTGAGGCAGCAACGCTTGGGTGAGAGGATTTGCAACTCAGCGGGTTGAGTGACCAGGTCTTCATAGGCAAAATAAATTCCTTCCTTAAAATGCTTGCAAGTATTTGCCTCAATAGGGATTGCGGTCGTCACCTCGTAAACCTTGGGCACTCCTTCCTTGGGTTCGGTCAACTTGCGCGACCACTTGCCATCATTGGTCAGTATCAGTAGCCCCGTACTAGCCCGGTCAAGCCGACCTGCTATGTGCACGCTATCAGGTAAACTCAGGAGCTCCATGACGGTCGGGTGTTGCTCATCAACGGTGGCACTTAAGTAACCGGCCGGTTTGTTAAGCATCACATAGATGGGCGCCTTATTGCGTAGGATCACCTCATCCAGAATTACTTGGCAGAAGTCTCCAATGTCGCGTTGGCTGTCTGTTTCCACCTCACCATCAACCCGCACCCTGCCGCTGGCTAGCATCCGGCGTAGCTCATGTTTGCCATGAGGTGTATGGTGGTAGAGGAAGCGCGAGAGTTTCATCCGGTGGAGGCTGGCAGCCTATTAATAATAAGATCATAACCGGGCTTGTTGCACTACCAAATAGCCATGGCTTGAATATCCGTTTTCAAAAAAGACTGTCATAGTTTATGATCGTAATCGAAACCCAAGCTCGTCTAGACTAGCGACGATTACCCATTAACGAAGAGAGCATGAATATATTGGGAAACATAAGCGGCATCATCGGAGTTTTTTTTATTCTAGCGGGATGCGCACCATCAACGGGGGGAGGCCCAAGTGAAGGCATCACCAGGGACCCGGGCAAAGCGGAAGTCTGGCACGATGTACTAGGGGCGGTTAATACGGTCGATGATATGCGTGAGGTCATGAAGGTGAAGGTGGGCGAGCGTGAAGTAGTGGCGGTTTTGCAGTGGCGGCGATTTAATCCACAACGGGACGCCTTACAGGCCATATGGTATGGAGACATGGGAGCGCCACCACCCATGTATGTGGCGGAATCCTTACTGGTTTCCATGGATGGTAGGGGCTTGATGATCCCGGCTTCAAAAACGCGCTATTTGTGTTCCCAGTGGATGAATGCCAATCCCAGAATGGGTCTGTATTTGAGGGGCACGGACCTGTGTGTGTATGTTGACGTCGGTGATGGGTCAAAAGCCTTTAGTGCTAGCTATATCATCAACCCTGATAGCGGGACTCTCGTTGCTCATCGGGTTGAGGACCGGAAAGCATTTCACAAGGCGGTCAAGCGCAGGTTGTGATGTCGCGTATCCCCACGAATTTTGAACAAAGGGTTTACGCTGCCGTTGAGAAAATCCCTGCTGGCAAGGTAGTAACCTACGCATCCCTTGCGCGCGCCCTGGGTTGCGGCTCAGCCCAAGCGGTGGGGCAGGCCCTTAAAAGAAATCCATTTGCACCTGAGGTGCCTTGTCACCGGGTGATAAAAGCGGACCTTTCTTTGGGTGGCTATGTGGGGGCGACAAAGGGGCCAAAATTGATCCATAAAAGGAAGCTCCTGCAGCAAGAGGGTGTAGAATTTGATGAGGGCGGCCGCTTGCTTGATGAGCGTCGACTTTACCACAAGTTAGCTGAGGGGACTGCTGATTTAGCGTAAGCCTACGGCCTTGCGAACGCGATCCAATACTCTGGTGGATTCTTGACGTGCTTTCATGGCGCCCTTCGCAATGACCTCATTGACATAATCGAGGTTGTTTTCGAGCTCTTCACGTTTTTCCCTCACAGGAGCGAAGTATTCCCAGTAGGCATCAAAAACACGCTGCTTAAAGTCGCCATAACCGAAGCCCCCGGCTTGGTGATCAGTGATCATTTGTTGCACGGCACCCTCATCGGCAAACAGCTTGTAGAGAGCGATGACGGTGGAGCCCTCCGTGGGCTTTGGATCCTCCACCGGGGTGGAGTCCGTCACGATGCGCATGATCGATTTACGTATGGCTTTTTTCCCTCCCGTCAATGGGATGGTGTTGTTGTAGCTTTTGGACATTTTCTGACCATCAATGCCGGGAACTACCGCACTATTATCCTGGATGTGAGCCTCCGGAATGGTGAGAACACCTTCACCAAAGCGGTCGTTGATCTTGCCGGCAAGATCCCGGGTCATTTCCAAGTGCTGTTTCTGGTCTTTGCCCACCGGAACCAGCTCGGCATCGTAGAGTAGAATGTCTGCCGCCATCAGGGTGGGGTAAGCGAAGAGGGCATGATTGGCATCGAGACCTTTGGCAATCTTGTCTTTATAAGAGTGGGCGCGTTCAAGTAGCCCCATCGGGCAGACCGTGGACAGGATCCAGGCGAGTTCATTGACTTCAGGGATATCGCTTTGGCGAAAAATAGTGGCTTTCTCAGGGTCCAATCCACAGGCAAGAAAGTCGATGGCGAGATCCTGAATACTGGCGCGCAGGGTCTCGGCATCGCTCATACTGGTCATGGCATGGTAATCCGCGATGAAATAAAATGCGTCGCCTTTGTTCTGGAGTTGGACGGCAGGCTGCATGGCGCCGAAGTAATTACCAATGTGGAGTTTGCCACTTGGCTGAAGGCCGGTGAGAATACGCATGCGGTTTTTTTAAGGGGAAAGATTGAAGAATCAAGATTCAACACCATTCGATTGGGAAAAAGATTGGCGTCAGGGCATGATCTGTGAAACTCTGCCTCGGAATTAGTTTAGAATCAATGACCCATCCTAAAAGTTCAACTTGGAAGCGCGCGTTTTTTTGGCTCTCGGGAGCCGGGACAGAGACACTTGAGCAATGCCCGAATTGGGAACAGCGCAAGTATGTTGCTTATGGGGCGACCGTGCTCGTGCCCTGTGCGTTTGCGTTCATCGCTTGCTCTTATGCACTCTCTACTCTCACGGACAACCACTGGGTGATTTTCCCGGTCGCTGCCGTTTGGTCGTTTATCATTATGGCTATCGACCGTGCGCTGTTGGCAAGCTATCGGCCATTCCTTTCTCCGCTGAAGAAATTTGGCCAGTTCTCGCTGCGCTTTGTCGTTGCTGGCCTGATGGGCCTGACCATTGCCCACCCCTTGGTGCTTCTCATGTTTCAAGACACGGTCAGCGGGGTGATCGAGGAGGGCCGCACCGCACAAATCGAGCAAACCAAGGAGGCGTATCAAAAGGAGAAGCTCGTCAAGCGTGGCGAGATTCGCCAACAGGAGGCCGCCATTGCCAAGCAGCGCGAAAAATGGAATGATAGTTTCAATGCCAAGTTTCTCATTGCCGAGCAAAAACAAGCAAGCGAGGAATTTGCCGGCCTGACTCCCGCTCAGCAGACCCGGCTCAAAGCCTCCATTGATGAGGCTACCCAGACATTCACTTCCCGGGTTGAAGCCATCACGGTTGAGATGGCAACACTCTCCCCGCAATATACTAAAATCCAGCAAGAGCAGGCGTTTTGGCAGGAGCAGTTTGAAAAAGAAGTCAACGGGCAGCGCAGTGGACTGCGCGGCCTTGGCCCACGCGCGCGGAGCATCCGTGACGACCAACTGGCATGGCGACGTACCGAAGCGGCGCGACTGGGCTCCCTCTTGAAA
>JBDQHQ010000157.1:0-4974 GCA_040264795.1 Akkermansiaceae bacterium
GATAAGGCTATGACCAAATGGTGTAGTTTTCTAAGTTTGATAACTTTCATTGAACGTTCTGGGTTCTATCAATACATTAGGACAAGCTAACAGAGAGATTTCAACCCCTCTTTAGAGCTCATTCAACTTATTTACAACAGCCTACTCTAGCCCTTATAGCTTACGAAGCAATCATTGACTAAATATTCTGTATTTCTGTATGTGCCAATAAAGAGATCCGTCCAACCCGCCCGGCAACGATTTCCCCAGATAGCTCTGTATTTAGCACGGTGACGGACATGGTGATCAAGATGGGCGTTGGTTACCTGATGATTTTCTGGTTGGTATTAGATGTGATTTGGACATAGTAACTTTGATAATTTCGAGTAAACAAAAAAACCGGAGAGAAACCTCTCCGGTTTTTGGATGATTAATCTCTAATAGAGTTTTAAGGTGCTGCAGCGACCGCACCACGAAGTGTGCCGCCAAATCCGGTGATTCTAGCTGCAAGAAAAACATCAGCAGGCGATCCAGATGAATTTTCGGTGATGAGGCCGTTGGTTGGGTTAATTCTGAAGCTTTTGACACCTCCATCATTTCTAAGCACAATGGCAGTTCCGCCAAAGGCATTTTCGTCAAAGGTGGCTGTGCCACCTGCAGCGCGTTGTGGCGTCGCTATAATTGGGGCATTGGACGGGGAGGTAGCCGATAGTCCCTCAACGTAAAGGAAGCCGACCTCGCCAGAACCGCAAGCATTGGTACCGGTGACGTTTCCGTCAGGCTTGATCGTCCACGCTGTCTTGGCATAGAAAATGTCTTCAGATGTAGTATAACCACCTGTGATGAAGGATCTAAAGTTAAGGTTGGCAGCACCTCCCGCGTTGGGGTACGCGCCTGTATCTTGGTCGTGTTCGAACATCAGAAGGTAAACCTGCTTCGCGTTGTTGATCGCTTCAGTAGCTGCTGCTTTCTTCTGCTGTTTCAGGATAACAGGTGTTGATAGCGCAGCGAGAGCTGCGATGATGGCAATAACAACAAGGAGCTCAACAAGTGTGAAGCCCTTGGCTAGTTTGTTTTTGGTCATTTTCATGGTATGTATTTTGTTTTGTATGTTGGCATCAGTCCGACCGGTTTGTCTCGCTGATGTTATGGGTTTTTTGGGGGGTTATGTATGGGGTTTGTATGTATGGGTATGTTGTCTCCCTCAATTAACTCGACGTTTAAGGCATGATTTTTGGCCATGCATTCGTGTCTCGTTAGTAAGTATGACGTCACTGAATGGTAGTAACAATGTAATTGTTGATTACCAAGCAGTGCGTTAATATAACTCACTGACAGTGCGCGACAAGATAAAAATTGCCATCTGCCGGTGCGGAGGGATGCTTAATTGGCTTTAAAACAGTCAGCTAGATTTTCAAGATCTGCTAAAGATGTCTCGTCAGCGGCTTTGATTGCGAGCTTTTGGAGCTCGGTGATTTCAAGGATTCCTATCTTAGCGAGCTCAAGCATGGCCGCCATTTCTTCTGTAGAAAAAGTGCTTTCTTCGCCACTTCCCTGGAGTTCAACGAAGTC
The DNA here is from genome assembly GCA_040264795.1 of Akkermansiaceae bacterium. GTDB lineage: Bacteria > Verrucomicrobiota > Verrucomicrobiia > Verrucomicrobiales > Akkermansiaceae > Oceaniferula. The sequence continues at coordinate 1,552 of JBDQHQ010000157.1, forward strand.
AAGGTCCTCCGTCATGACGATATTGAAGTCTACACTGGCATCTTTGTCTTCAGGATAGTTGAGGTCGAGAATGGGGGTGTCTTGGTAGATACCCGAGCTGATGCCGGCGATGAGTTTTTTCATTGGGAGGGTTTTGATTTTGCCTGCAGCAATGAGTTGATTGAGGGCAATGGCAATGGCAACGCAGCCACCAGTAATGGATGCGGTGCGAGTGCCTCCATCCGCTTGCAGCACATCACAATCCAGCCAGATGGTGCGCGGGCCCAGTGCCTTAAGATCAACCACGGCACGAAGGGAGCGGCCAATGAGGCGCTGGATTTCCGAGGAGCGGCCATCGAGCCTGCCGGTGGAAATATCACGTTGTTTACGGTCATGGGTTGAGTAGGGCAGCATGTTGTATTCTGCCGTGAGCCATCCGCCTCCGACTTTTTGCTGTTTCATCCAGCGCGGCACATCCTCTTGGATGGTGGCGGCACAAATGACACGGGTATTGCCAAAGGAGACAAGCACGGAGCCAGTGGCATGAGGGGCAATGCCGGGTTTAAATGAGATGGGGCGTAGTTGGTCGTTTTGGCGTCCGTCAGGTCGAGTCATGGAAGAGTTCTATGTTTCAAGTTTGAAGTTTCAAGTTTCAAGTCGTATAACTGTATTTACGGATGAGAGAGACACTGGATGAACTGGAGCAGTGGGGCACGGAGGTTATCTTCGGCCGGGCTCGGGGTTTCCGTGCGTCGGTGATGAGGGTTTTGCTCTGGAGCTTGTCCGGACTTTACCGCATGGGCGTGGCGAAGCGCCTTGGCAGGTATCGAAGTGGAGCCAAGCCACAGAATTATCTGGGAACTCAGGTGATCAGTATAGGTAATCTGACGGTGGGAGGAACCGGCAAGACCCCAGTGGTGGAGCTGTTTGCCCGCACGCTTCGTAACCGCGGCCGAAAGCCGGCAATTCTGAGCCGTGGTTATAAGAGTAAAAAACTCAGCCACCCCCAGCAGTGGCAGGAGCGTCTTACCGGTGAGGTGATTCCTGCCGAGCAGATGCCGAAGGTAGTCAGTGATGGTGGCGAACCTTTGCTCAAGGTGAAATACGCCGGGGACGAGCCATGGATGTTGGCTAAAAACTTGCCCGGTGTGGCTGTCGTCGTTGACAAAAACAGAGTGAAGGGTGGGGCTTTTGCCGTGGGAGAGCTCGAAGCTGATACACTAATTCTTGACGATGGTTTGCAATATCTTGATCTAGCGCACTCGACCGACGTGGTGCTTGTGGATCAGAGCGCTCCCTTTGGTACGGGTCAGATGCTACCGCGAGGTACGCTGCGTGAACCTGCTAAGAACCTGATCAGGGCGGATTACATCTTTATTACCAAGTGTGATGGCAGCTCCAATGAGCAGCTGATTCATAAAATGCGGCGTTTTAACAAAAATGCAGAAATTATCGAATGCACCCATGGCCCCAAGCATTTAGAAAACCTCTTCACCGGGGAGCAGATGCCCTTGGAATTTCTGGCTGACAAGTATGTGGCTGCGATCAGTGGGATTGCCGTGCCCCAAAGTTTTGAAAAGATCCTCGATTCTCTGGGTGCGCAGGTTGAGTTCCACCGTGTGTTTTCTGATCACCACTCCTTCAATCAAAAAGAAATCGATCGTTTCATGCGCCGCTGTGTGGAGCGTGATATCGAGTTGATCGTTACCACGGAAAAAGACGCTGTGCGTTTCATCAAACCCACGGAGATGGACGTGCCGGTTTATTTTCTGCGTATTGAGGTAGATATCTTGAAGGGCGAAGAGGTTTGGGATCAACTTATTGAGCGTATTTGTTGTGAAAAGCCGACGGCGGATCATTTGCTGCTGCGTGAATTGGCGGGGTGATGTTAGGGCTTGGAATGCTAATGGACCTTAAAATCATCTTCTATCCTTGTGGTGCAGGGGGCTGGCTCCTAGCTTGCTAGGCATGAGTCAGAAGCAGTCGAAATGGATCCTAGCAGAGGTGCCGGAAATACCGCCGGATGCGGATAGTAGCATGCCGGCCATCCTCGTGCGCATGTTGCTTCAAAGGGGAGTTCAGATAGGTGACATGGAGCGGTTCTTACACCCTAAATTGGGGGCTTTGCAGGATCCTTTTCTGCTGCCGGATATGGAGCCTGCCGTAACCCGGATCCTGAAGGCGGTTGATGAAGGTGAGGAAGTTTGCGTTTATGGAGATTACGATGTTGATGGCATTACTTCAGTGACACTTTTGACGACAGTCCTGCGTGGCTATGGTGTGTCAGTGAGGGACTTTATCCCCAGGCGAGGTCCCGAGGGGTATGGCCTGAATGACGAGGCGCTGAAGCGCTGCATGAGTGAGGGAGTCAAACCGGACTTGATGATTACGGTGGACTGCGGAACCGCATCATTGGATGAAATCCTTGCTCTGAAAGCGGAGGGGGTGGATGTGATTGTGGTGGATCACCATGAGTTGTCACCCGAGGGTAAACCGGATTGTGTGGCGGTGATTAACCCGAAGTGTGCACCGGAATCGGAGTGCCCATTTGAGTATCTATGTGCTGCAGGCGTTGTTTTTAAACTGGCCCATGCACTATTGAAAACAAGAGCCATTGAGGGCTTTGATCTCAGGCATTATCTTGACTTGGTAGCGATGGCCACGGTTTCGGATATTGTGCCTCTGGTGGAGGAAAACCGTTTGCTTGTCAGGCACGGGTTGAAGCGTATGGCGCATAGCAGTAACCCCGGTATCAGAGCATTGATGGAAATTGCCCAGGTGAAGGCGCCCGTTACCAGTGCGGATGTTGGCTTCCGTATCGGACCCAGAATCAATGCTGCCGGCAGGATGGACAAGCCTGAGGATGCCCTGGCTATGCTCATTACCGGGGATGATGCCGAGGCGCAAAATATGGCTACTCAGCTGGACTCGCACAATCGTGCCCGGCAGGCGGAAGAAATGAGAATCAACAAGGAGGCGATCCAACGCTTGGAGGAAGAGCATGATTCTTCTGAGCCGGTTATTGTTTTGGGCTCACGTGACTGGCACCCAGGGGTGGTGGGCATTGTGGCTTCAAGAATGATGCGCCGTTATCATAAGCCTGCCTTTATCATTGCTATCGATGATCATGGGGTTGGCAAGGGTAGCGGCAGAAGCATACGTGGGGTTTCCTTGATGGATGCGATCAATGCGAACCGTGATTTGCTCATCGCTGGTGGGGGCCATGCCATGGCCGCGGGCATCAGTGTCGAGGAGGGGAACATTGACAAGTTTCGCAGTGCATTTGCCAAATACGTTTCAGAAAACACGGATGATGATGATTTGCTGCCAAGGATGCATATTGATGCGGAGATCAGTCTGGGAGAGCTGTCTCTGGAATTCCTCGGTAGTTATGAGCTGTTGCAGCCTTTCGGCTCTGCCAACCCAGAGCCGGTGTTCATGAGC
>JBDQHQ010000158.1:0-4923 GCA_040264795.1 Akkermansiaceae bacterium
ATATTTGGTTATGCTCTGCGGTCCTGCAAAACCATCATTCTGCGCAAGCTTGGTGCTCTTGTTATGTTGCTTGCTTCTGGCCTGTGCTTTTATTTTTTATGTGAGTCCGTCTTAGCTGGAGTGCTTGCGATGGCCGCGTGGTTTTTCCTGCCGTGGATCGAGTTGCTCACCCGGATACGCAATCAGAGAATGCCACTGGAAAACAAACTCAGACAGCGCACTTCCAATAATCTGGATGCATTCCCTAACGCACAACAATACATTAATACGCTGGAGCGCTCCGGCTATGAGCACATCAGCAACTGTGGCTGGAACCTCGGTGGTGTTGACCAGCTTTATCAACTCTACTGGAACGCCGAGAGCCGCTCTGTGGCATCCCTCTGCCTTTGCGAACAAGCCAACGCCACTTTTTCCTACGTCACTGTGACATCACGGGATATTGCAAACGGTATTTGGAGAACCACTAATTTCCCTTTTTCTCCGACCTTAAAGCCGTGTCCCTCGGTTCATTGGAACCAAATTAGCTGCGTCAATGAATGTGTGGAAAAACTGCTCCAGCAGCACGGCAGTTTTCTCCACAAGCAGGGATTTGTCGATGATGACTTGAGTATACCCGATCCCGATCAGCTTGAGCAAGAACTCGAGCACGAACTGCAGCGGCAAATCGATCACAATCTCCAGCAAGGTATTATTACTACCCACGGAGAAGACCAATTTCGATACACAATCCGTGGGCTGTTTTACCTCTGGCGCCAATGCATACGCGACATGATCCGCCTATGCTAAACAGTTACGGTTTCAGGCTGTGAATGAGGCTGTGAATGCAAAAAACCCCGGTATCCGTCAGGAATACCGGGGCTAGTAAGTTGATTAAAAAGGCTCAAGTGGTGACCAGACTAACTATGAATACATTTTCGTGTAGTATTCATCAGCCATGCGGTCTGAATCAAAGAAGGGAACCACCTCGTTCATGCTGTTGAGAACGATCTCCCACCACTTGTCTGGCTGATCATAGTATGCCGGAAGAACCTCTGTCTCGAGAATTTGGTAGAAGCCCAGCATGTCATGCTGATCCCGGGCCTCGTCAGAAAGAGAAGGGTCAGCTTCCGGAATGACAAACGAGTTGTGTCCGTCCTTGGAGAATTCACAGACCCAGCCATCGTAGGTGGAGAAATTCACACTGCCATTCATGGCGGCACTCATACCGGACGTGCCGGAAGCCTCACGAGTGACCACAGGATTGTTCAACCAGATATCGGAGCCATCCTTGATCAGTTTGGAAAGAGACAACTCGTAACCAACCAAAACAGCTGCATTTGGATATTTCTCAGTGAGGTGTATCAACCTGTTGAATGTGTCAATCGCACCCCAATCCTTTGGATAAGGTTTGCCTGCCCAAATGATTTGCACGGGACGATTTGCATCACTGAGCATTGCTTCGAAGCGATCGATATCCCTGGTGATCAAATCAGCCCGTTTATAATCGGCAAAGCGACGCGCCCAGACAATCGTCAGATAATCAGGATCAAACAAGCGTCCGGTTTGGTCTGCAACTTCTTTGAAGAGCAACTTCTTGAGTTCGCGCTTCCGCTTGATGAGAGCTTTGACATCACCGGCAGCTCGGGCTGCTTCTATACCTGGATCCACCCAGTATTTCTTATTTTGAGCGTTTGTGACATGATCAATCTCGCAGATCCCGTCATAGTCTTTCCACATTTCACGTGAGACGTCACCGTGCAACTTAGAGACTGCGTTTGCCTTGTGACTCATCCGCAGCGCGACAAGGGTATGATTGAATTCATCATCTTCTTCATCCTCCATACCACAGAGCTTTCTGGCTTCCTCCTCACTCAGATCATTGAAGAAAGTAAACTTATGTAAGAGGTCAAAGCTGGATTTTTCATTACCGGCCTCCACTGGAGTGTGTGTGGTAAAGACAAGACGCTTCTTCACTTCATCAAGGCAACCGTATTTGCCATACAAGTGGAATGCCGCCGACAGTGCGTGAGCCTCATTCATGTGCCACACGTCGGGATCCAGACCGAGCTCATCGAGCAAGGTGGCACCACCAACACCGAGAAGGATGTACTGAGCAATTCGGGTGAGAAAGTCAGAGTCATACAAGCGATGTGAGATCGTCCGTGACATAACATCATTTTCCTCGATGTCGGTTGTCAGGAGAAACATGGGTGCACATCCAAATATGTCAGCGGGCAAATACATGGCCTTGACCCAAACGTCATGGTCATGGATCTTGATAGTAAATTTAATATCTGTCTCCTGCAGGAAGTGATAGTTTTTCTTGCGTTGCTGGACCGCCATCTCCCGGTGATCACCTCGGGTCTGGTTGTAATAACCGTAAGTCCAGAGGATACCGATGCCGATCAGGTTCTGCTTCAGGTCATAGGCACTACGCATGTGAGAGCCTGCCAGAAAGCCAAGACCTCCTGAATAAATTTTGAGTGTCTGGTCAATGGCGAACTCCGAGCTAAAATAGGCAACGCTCTTTTGGTAGTTCGGGTTGATTTTGTAAGGATGTTTGAATGGCTCTGGTAAAAAACTCATAATGGAAATTAGATGAAAATTGATTCTTCAATAGTGCGAGGCAGGCACTCAATACTCAAGGTCCATGACTTAGCCAAGGAGGTTTTGTGTCTTATTATGACTTTGCATTCCCTGAAAGCAGATCTAAAACAGCCCCAAAAAGGGGATATTAAGGGGGAGAAATGTCTGGTTGGTGATTGGTTGGATCGCGCGCAATGCACGCCCCCGTCACAACCGCACCTCAAAAAAATCCAGCATCACTGCGCGATAAACCTGACGCTTGAATTCAGGCAGCCATTTCAATTTGAATTTCTCCGGACGAATCCATTTGTAACGGCCGAACTCTGGGTTTTTGTGGCCATCAAGATCAATGTCAGGTGCTGATTTTTTAAGCCTGCACAGGTAATACGTCTGTTCCTGGCCATCAAAGTAAGTCTTTTGTTTTTTGACCTGATCCGGATAAAGATAGTTATAGCCATCACGTTTTTCCAGCACTTTGTAACTGTTCCATGGCAACCCGATTTCCTCTTCTACCTCACGAGCCAAGGCTCTGATCATCTTTTCACCCGAGTCAACCCCACCTTGCGGGAATTGCCACGCTCCTTTTTGATTACGCCGCTCACAGACCAATAGCTTCCCCTTGCGGTTCAACATAAGCACTGCAACATTAGGTCGGTAACTTGCCATGACGAACAGGTTCTTAACCCTAGGCATTTTCTCAATCAAGGTTTTGACGAAACTTTGTTTTCAATGAATAGTCATAACTCAATCAAGAGATATGATGAAATCAGCCAGCATTTACTTTGCCCTCACTTTGCTCTCCATGCTGCCCTGCTCCCTCATGGGCCAAACAGAGGAAGGCACAGCAAAAAACGAATCATCGGAAACCACCGGACCCAAGAGATTCTGGCAGGCTGATCTACCTGGGGGGAGCTACATCGTCGCCCTGGACCGCATCGCCTCGATGAGCAAGCACAACTATATCATTGATGGGAACATCAGTGTCACCGAGGTCGTCATCGATACCAACGGCATCTCACTTGCTCGGTTCTACTATTTGGAAGCAGTTTTACATAAAGCGGGTGCAGACGTAGCAATAGTAAAAAAATACCCGACTGAGACTCATGCCAAAACAGTTGAATTCCATATCCCCTCAGCTGTGATCCTTGACGAACTTTACGACAGTGCACGCAATGCATGGATTACCGGCAGGGGCAAAAAGTTTACAATCAACAACGGCAGCTAGCCAACCTCACTCATCACCGGATGGCAAGCTGCCACCCTGGTGTGAGACCGAGTGCCTCGCCTACTACCTGCCAAGTCTATCAACCAGGCATGCTTAAGATAAGCTCATTATTTTTTCGCATTGTTTGATTGCTATCCCGTATCACCCGTTCATGTTGTCAAACGTTATGGCGAATGCAACCAACGTTCTCGCGAATGGAATCGAAATCACCGGTTCCATCAAGTTTAGCAATGACATGGTCATTGATGGTAAGATTGACGGCGAAATTACCTCCGATAAAGGCAAAGTCACCATTGGTGAGAATGCCTATGTCAAAGGTGATGTAAAGGCTGGTGAGGTAAAGCTCTTTGGCAAGGTCAAAGGGACGATCACATCAGAGCGCTGTGAGCTCAAAACCAAATCCAAGCTGGATGGTGACATCAAAACCAAAATGCTCAGCATGGAGGAGGGCGCGATACTCTCAGGCCGAACTGACATCGGAAACTAGAGACTTACCTCTTCACAAATCATCAAAGCCGGCATGTCATTGCCGGCTTTTTTATGGCTGGATGGCGGCTAGAATCTCTAAGATGATGGCCGCCCTCCACCATGTTGACACCTTGGAGATGATCTATTCGGCTTTTTGCCTATCTCCGAGCATGGCCCCTACCATGGCCATCCACTCCTCCTCCAAACCCTCCATACCCTGCGGCGGGGCCTTACCAGCCATGGAATACCAATATCCGGCATTGCCCAGATCACCCTCGACCCTGTGTAGGTGAGCGTGCACCCATGCGGAGTCAGAATCATCAAGTGCCCCGCACAAATCATGTGCCTGCTGCCAGTTGCCCCCACGCAAAAGCCACATCGCCTTGAGCGCGTCACTTAAAAGCTCAGGAGGATCGCCCCCGGCATCAGCTGAGTTGATAAAATCACTTAAATTCATTCCGTGCATACTTGATCATTGGCTAGGCAAGACCCCATCTCAAGTCAGCAATTCCATCATCTCATCATCGGAAAGCCCGGCCATCATCGGATTGAGCTCATCACTCATCTCACCTATGGCAGCGGCTATCACATCACGTTTTTTATCCTGCAGGCGCAAGATTTTTTCTTCCACACTCCCCCGTGAAATAAACTTATAGATAGTAGCG
>JBDQHQ010000159.1:0-4917 GCA_040264795.1 Akkermansiaceae bacterium
CATGCTGCATCGCTCTGCTAGCCGGCTCTGCCGTGGCAAAAGAGCATGCTTAATTTGACCTCGCGGGCTTGAAGCATCCTGTGAAGCCCATGCTGTGGAAGGTTGAAGGAAAAGGCTTGGAGCAGCCAAGCTATCTGTTTGGCACGATCCATTTGGCAGACAAACGCCTGACCACACTTCACCCCGTGGCTCTGAAGGCATTCGATCAGGCTGAGTGTGTCTACACCGAGGTGGACCTGTCGATTGCCAGCCAGATGAAAATGGTGGGCTTGTTCATGCGTAAGGACGAGAATACACTCCAGCAATTGGTGGGAGATGATTTATACGCTGCGGTGAACGATGAACTTAAAGTCATCAACCCGGCTTTGAATGCGAAGCCCTTTGACCAATTCAAGGTATGGGCCATTGGAGTCATGCTTCCTGTCATGAAAGATCAGCTCTCAGGGGCGCTACCCCTTGATGTGCAACTCTGGAATCGTGCGGCCAAGGCAGGCAAGAAAACGGGTGCTTTGGAAAGTATGGATGAGCAGGTTGGCAAACTTGATCAACTCACTATTGAGGAGCAGATCCATTTGCTGGATGTGACTATAAAGTTTCTCAAGAAAGCCCGCCAGCAGGGAATTGATCCCTACAAAGAGCTCGTCGATGCCTACCTGAGAGGTGACACTGGAGCCATTGAGGAAATTTATAACAAGGATTCTTACCTTGGAATTAAAATGGACCCTAAAATGCTCAAAAAGTTTTATCGTCTCATGCTCGATGAACGCAATGTCAACATCAAGGATTCGATCCTCAAGGCATTTGCAGAGAATGCAAACCAGAGCTCTTTTTTTGCAGCCGGCGCTGCACATTATATCGGTGACACATCTGTCATCAAGCTACTCGAAGATGCGGGTTACAAGATCACGCGCATGTAATTTCACAACAATCCAAACCATCATGTCCATTCCATCCATTACTCAAGTTTCAGGTTCCGCCGTGTTTATTCCAGGTGCGGATATTGATACTGATCGCATCATTCCTGCACGTTATTTGCGCTGTGTAACCTTTGATGATCTTGCTGAAGGACTTTTCCGTGATGTGCGCACAGATCCCGAGGGCAATGATCTGCATCATCCCCTTGATGACCCTCGCTTCGAAGGGGCGAGTGTTATGGTCTCAGGACCTAATTTCGGTTGTGGTTCATCCCGGGAGCATGCACCACAGGCCATCCGCCGTGCCGGCTTTGACGCGATCATTGCGGAGAGTTTTGCTGAGATTTTCTTCGGTAACTCGACTGGACTCGGCATGCCATGTGTCTGTGCCACAGCTGCGGACATTCAGGACTTGGCTGCGGCTATTGAAGCTGAGCCTCAATTGAAAGTGAGTATTGATCTTGAATCGATGACGGTGAGCTACGGGGACCAGAGCTTTGCCGTGACAATGCCTGACTCTGCCCGTGAGGCGCTTTTGTCCGCCCGCTGGGATCCTATTCAAGAATTGCTCGATAATAGTGATGCGATTAAGGCACGTGCCGAGGCTCTGCCCTATGTCTAGCGGATGCCTTTGCTACCATCGTGCCAGGTAAATGATCGCCAATGCCGGCGTGCTAGTGTAGCCTTACGGCATGTCACGACGTGCTGCGCCTGTCTCCCATACACCGGAAGCCATCCGGAAGCGTCTCAATGGCCAGCCCAACCAGAGCTATCTCAAGGATTTTATCTACGGAGCCATTGATGGAGCGGTGACCACCTTTGCCGTGGTGGCCTCAGTTGCAGCCACCGGCCTTTCCAGCGGAGTCGTGATCATTCTCGGCTTTGCCAACTTGCTGGCTGATGGTTTCTCCATGGCCGCTGGAAATTTTCTTGGCACTCGTGCAGAGATTCAGGCACGTGATCGTGCCCGCCGTGAGGAGGAGCTTGAAATTGAAGCCCATCCCGAAGGTGAGCGGGAGGAAATTCGCCAAATCTACGCAGCGAAGGGTTTTGAAGGCGAGGTTCTTGAGGAGGTGGTAAGAGTGATTACCGCGGATAAAAAACGCTGGGTGGACACCATGATCACCGAGGAGCACGGCCTGCCGCTGAGCCAGCCCTCGCCATTGAAGGCAGCCGGCATGACCTACCTTGCTTTTCTGGTGGTGGGCTTCATTCCCCTGATTACTTTTGTCACAGAATATCTCTTTCCGGGAACCGTGGATAATCCGTTCTTAATTGGAGCCATCCTCACAGGTATTGCATTTTTCATCGTTGGAGCACTCAAGAGCCGCTTTGTTGAGAAGTCATGGCTTTGGGAGGGATTTGAAACGCTTTCCGTCGGGGCCCTGGCAGCCGGCATTGCCTATATCATAGGACTCTTGCTAAGTCCTGTAGTCAATGGCGCGGGCTAATAACCCATCCAAGGAGCGAGCCATTTCTCAGCTTCCTCCACACTCCACTCTTTGCGCTGGGCGTAGTCCTCGATTTGGTCTTTCTGGAGCTCACTGAGGGCAAAATACTTGCTCTCCGGGTGGGAGAAGAGCAGGCCGCAAACAGCTGCGCCGGGATGCATGGCACATGATTCAGTGAGTTCGACCCCCGTGGTGGCGGTGGCATCGAGTAAATTAAAAAGGGTTCGTTTCTCAGTGTGGTCTGGCTGTGCTGGATAACCGGGAGCAGGACGAATGCCCTGATATTTTTCATGGATCAGCTCATTGTGGTTGAACTCATTGGGACGCTCATAGCCCCAGGCTACCCTGGCACGGTGGTGAAGCAGCTCAGCACATGCCTCGGCAAGGCGGTCGGCGATGGCTTGCACCATAATGGCGGAATCAAGCTCATGCGCTGCGCGTAGTTCCTCGGCCCACTCATCCGCGCCGTGGATACTGACCACAAAGGCGCCCAGATGGTCTTGGTGGGCGGCGCCGGCTTCTGAGATATAGTCGCTCAGCGCGTAGTTAGGCTTGCCAGATGTTTTTTCAACTTGCTGACGCAGGGTGTGGAAGGTAGCGCCGTGATCGGGCAGGATAATGTCATCACCCTCGGCATATGCGGGGAAGAAACCGTAGATGCCTTTGGCGGTGAAGCGCTTGTTGCTGATGACGTCCTCCAAAACTTGCTGGGCATCATCATAGAGTTTGGCGGCAACCTCAGCAGCTTCCTTGTTTTTGGTTTTGAGCGTTTTGGTCTCCCTGTCCCATACGCCACGTAGTTCCCAGCTGTGGAAGAAGGGCGTCCAATCTATGTAATCTGCAAGCTCACGAAGGGACTGGTTTTCAATCACACGGGTGCCGGTGAACTCAGGCACCGGTGGTGTGTAGTTTTGCCAGTCTATCTTCGTTTTATTACCCCGTGCTCTTTCCAAGCTCACCGTAGCCTTGTCCTTTTTGTTGAAGTTTGCGCGGAGTTTTTCGTGCCGAGCTTCATTTTTTTCAATGAACTCGTTGCGGCTTTCCTCACTGAGTAGGGTGGTCGTGACTGGGACCGAGCGGGATGCATCAAGCACGTGAATGATGGGGCCGGTGTAATGAGGCGCAATTTTGACCGCTGTGTGCGCAGGGCTAGTGGTGGCACCACCGATGAGAATGGGTGTATTGAGCTCACGGCGCTCCATTTCCTTGGCGACATTGATCATCTCATCAAGAGAGGGTGTGATCAGGCCGGAGAGACCAATAATGTCAGCCCGTTTTTGCGCGGCAGCATCAAGAATTTTTTCACAGGGAACCATGACTCCGAGATCAATGACCTCAAAGCCATTGCAGGCGAGAACGACCCCAACAATGTTTTTGCCAATGTCATGCACATCGCCTTTGACGGTCGCCATGATGACTCATCCTGCCGTCATGGATTTTTCGGCCTCTGCAATGGCGTGATCTTGGTCCAGGCTGCTGTCTGCCGCCATCAGCTCGGCGGCGATGCGGGTGACTTTTTCCTTCTTCTCTTTCTCCATGAATGGCTCGAGATGAGCCACGGATTTTTTCATCACCCGTGCTGACTTCACCACCTGGGGGAGAAACATCTTACCGGCGCCGAACAGGTCGCCAACTACACCCATGCCATCCATTAGTGGCCCCTCAATGACCTTGAGCGGCACCTCGTATTTGATGCGTGCTTCCTCGGTGTCTTCAACAATGAAGGTATCGATACCCCTGAGTAAGGCATGTTCGAGCCGTTTCTCAACAGGTTGTTCACGCCATGCGAGGTCCTCGACTTTGGCTTTCTTTTTGACTCCTTTGAATTGCTCGGCGAAGTCAAGCAGCCGCTCGGTGGCATCGGGATCGCGGTTGAGCAGAACGTCTTCGACATGCTTGAGAAGCTCAGGTTTGATTTCATCATAGACCTCCAACATGCCCGGGTTGACAATGCCCATATCCATGCCTGCTTTGGTGGCATGGTAGAGAAAGGCGGAGTGCATAGCTTCGCGCACCGGGTTGTTACCACGGAACGAGAAAGAGACGTTGGATACGCCGCCGGACACTTTGGCACCTGGGAGGTTTTCCTTGATCCATTTAGTAGCATTAAAGAAATCAACAGCGTAGTTGTTGTGCTCCTCAATACCGGTAGCAACAGTAAGGATGTTGGGGTCAAAAATGATATCCTCAGGGTTAAAGCCCACCTCATCGACGAGGATCTTGTAGGCACGCTCACAGATACGGATTTTGTCCTCGTAAGTGGCGGCCTGGCCGTTCTCATCAAAGGCCATCACCACGGCCGCGGCCCCGAATTTCATAATGGTGCGGGCGTTAGACCTGAAAGCATCTTCACCTTCCTTGAGTGAGATGGAGTTGACGATACCCTTGCCCTGAAGGCACTTGAGCCCGGCCTGAATGATCTCCCACTTGGAGGAGTCCACAGTGATGGGGGCCTTGGTGATGTCGGGCTCGGACTGTACTAAATTGAGGAAGCGGGTCATCATCTCCACGCCATCGATCAGGCCATCATCAAAGCAAATATCAATGACCGG
>JBDQHQ010000160.1:0-4912 GCA_040264795.1 Akkermansiaceae bacterium
GCATGGCGTCAGAGAAACTCCTGCATCTTCAGCGTAATCTCATGCGTCATAGCTCAGCGATTCTCTTGGTGGCAGTTAGTATGTCTCTGATGGGTTGTGCGACGCATGCGTTAGATCATTATCTGGGACACTACCAGATTCAAAATCCTGAGGTCGGAGGCTTTACTGTATGCAAGTCCTATGGCTGCAAGAAAACCTCTTGGCTGAGCTATACGGACGCTGAATGGGAAAGCATTCGCGCCATCTTTACGCCGGCACCTGTACGTGCGGATCAAGAGCGAGACCGTATCCGGCGTGCCATTGGTAAAATGGAGCAAATCATTGGCTCCAAGAATGACACAGGCAGAGATAACGCACGCAACAAGATAAGGGGTGCTCAAGGTAATCAGCTGGACTGCATTGCCGAGGCGACCAACACGACGGTGGCTCTGCTGCTGCTTGAAAAAGAAGGGCTGCTACGCTTTCATCAAACGGCAGCGCCGCAGCACCGTGGTTTTCTCCAGCTTCAGGGGCCGCATCACAGCGCTTCTATAATCGAGCTTGGAAACGGGAATCATTACGCAGTGGATTCCTGGTTTCATGCCGGTGGCAAAGAGCCTGAGATTGTCACAGTGGAAGCGTGGAAATCAGGTTTCGATCCTGACTGAGCCAACCGCCCTTCACTGCATGAGTTCTACTGTTTTTCCACCTAGCTCTCGGTGATTGCTTCAAGCTTTTCGTTAAGGTAGTCAGTAACACGGCCTGCTAATTCAAGGATGTGAACCTTATCCGTGTCACTGAAAGACCTGGGTTTCTGACCAATGACACACAGGCTGCCGACTGTGACCCCGTTTTTGAGAGTGAGGGGAGCGCCTAAGTAACAAATGACCGAATCATTGTTCACAAGAGGTGAATCCTTCAAGTAAGACACCTGCTTGGCGTCTTCGACTTCGAAGAGTTCATCAGAATCCAATACATATTGGCAGAATGACCATTCAACATCCGTAGCACTTGCCTCTGCGAGCCAGCTCGAACCCAGTCCCTGATGCGCGGTAAAATACTGGACACCATTGAAGAGAATGCTGACGACACTGATTGGCAAATCAATTTTCTCACTGGCCTCCTTGACGACATCTAGTAAAAACGGATCCTCATTTTCTTCAGAGAGACCAAGGCTGGCAATGGTCTCGAGGCGTTTTTCATCATGCAATAGTCGCCTGATGTTCTGACGGTCAGGGTTGTATTTTTCATTTCTCTCAAGAGCAATAAAAGTGTCGACCTTGAGTTTGAGTGCAAAAGCAAAGCATCTCAAAGCTCCCTGTGATTTGTGGCAATAATCGGAAATTCTGCGCAGCTCATCTATCGTGAGAAAGTCATCCGAGCTGATAGAACAATCTTTTTTGATTTCGTCCCATTGACTGTCTGCCCGGCCGTATCCAAGAATATCAGTGAGTTCCGTGCGCAGGTCCAAGGCGTTCGGCAGGGTGAAGTAATCGTATTTTTCAAGTGGTCTTTCAGGTGTCATTATGAAGCGTCGAACAAAGTGTGATTCTGCAAACTACGTAAATGGGGTTGATCAATATCATTTAACCACTCTCGCCAATCTTTGACAATGAGAATCGTAAGGTGATGCCTGGCAACTGATTCAAACATAGTTCGAATCATTCGGTCTTGTGCGGGGAGTGGCAGGCCAGCTTCTTATCTGTTCTCTGTCCTATATCGGTACTTGTTCCTGCACTCCAACTGGTGGAGGCTGCCCGGCGTGAAGCCTTATGTGAAGCTCGATGAGTCAAAGATGTCCGATGGAACCGTGTTTTCCCTGCACAAGCATGACGGGAAATTCTATCTAAAGTATAACGGTTTTGACCTTATGAGCACGGCACTTACTTACTCTGAGGAACTGCTTGCCGAGATAGGCTGCACGAATCTTCTTGAGGGCAAACGCACCCGCCCCAAGCATCCCAAGATCCTCATTGGCGGCTTGGGACTTGGCTTCACACTCAAGCGCACCCTTGAGCTTGTCGGGAGTCCTGCCACGGTTGAAGTCGCTGAGCTGATGCGGCCACTCATCGAGTGGAACCGGACTTTCCTGGTGGAGCACAACGGGCCGCTTTTGGAGGATCCTCGCACAAAAATCACGCAAGGGGACCTCTTTGATATCATCTCGAGGCAAAACAAGGGCAGCTATGATGCACTGCTGCTCGACATTGATAACACCCCGGATGACTTGATTACCGCGGGCAATTCCCGGCTCTATTCACCGGGTTTTCTAAATAAAATACGGGAGGTTTTAACCCCGGAAGGCTGTGTTGCCTACTGGCTCTCCGAGCCCGCGCCTAAATTCAGGAAATGCCTGCTTAAGGCGGGCTTTCATGTGGAGGCCTTTCCAGCCAAGTCGCATGAGAAGTCCAAGCAGGCAAGGCACTGTATTTATATGGCTACGCGCAAGGCATGAAACAGCAGAGTCTTGACCACTGGTGGCTCTGCAGGTTATGCCACTGGCATGTCTGAGAAAGTCACCATCTATCATTACCCGAACTGAGGCTCTTCAAAAAATGCCTTGGCGGTCGCCGAGGAGCTTGGAGTTGATTGCGAAGTCATCCTCTACATCAAAGAGCCTCCCGGGCGTGAGGATCTTGAGAACATTGTCCGTATTCTGGAAGACCCTGTGGAGGACCTGGTGCGTAAAGACTCGCTCTTCAAGAAGCGCGAGTTGAATCCTGATGACTACGTGGATAATCCGGAGGCTGTGGTTGAGGCGCTGCTCAAGCAGAAGCAGCTACTCCAGCGCCCCTTGATCGTGCGCGGGGACAAGGCCATCATTGGCCGTCCCAAATCACGGATCGTTGAGTTTCTCTCAACAAGCTAAGCCCGGAATAGAGTAGGGGGGTCTGTGACTACGCCCCTCTCAGTGCTTGCATAATGTATTCTGCAGGCATGAAGTCCCGGATGATCACCTCTTGCTGATCACCACGCTTCATGCGCACTTCCGAGATATTGAAATTCGGTGTCTTGTGGGGGGCGAAGAGAATATCATCGTGGGTGCTATTCTCATGCTTCTTGAACATGTCCGGTATGATGTCGCCACCCAAGTGGTCATCCCTGCCTGTGGCCAGGTGGCAAGTGCCAAGCACCTTCTCATCCTGGATGTCTGAATAAGATACAGGGAGCACCTGTGTGCCAAAGCCGAGCTCACCCAGTGTGCCGGTCATCGGGTCATCCGCGAGGCGCTGGTTGTGGGCATCAATGGTTGCTTGATTACCCTCAATGAGGGTAGAGCTGATGATATTGCGGTCCACAACTTCCAATACCCCCAGAGTTCCGTCATCATACTTCATCGGGAACTGGCCTCTGGCGTCTTCAGGGACAAAATAAACCTCGCCGGCAGGGAGGTTGGCGACATCCGGTGCTTTACCCTTACAAAGTCCGTGGCTCTTCTGAGCTTTCTGCCCCCCGAGGCCAAGCCATGCGGTAAGCACTCGGCCGTCTTCCAGGGTGAAGTCCACCTCGACCTCGTCGGCACCGGTCATTGCCAGGCGGATGCGCTCTGCATCGGCGGAGACCTCGTCATAATTCACCGCAAGACCTGAGCTTAGAATGATGTCATTGACTCCGTGCAGGGTAGCTCCTCGGAAGCCGAACTCCTTGCACTTCGCCGTCAATGGAGCAGTGGCGCTCCAGTCGGTAATGCAGAGGATGATGTCGTAGTTTGGATAGATGTCCTTATCGAGGGAGAACTCACGTCCCGCCTCATCCCAGCAGGGGTCCTTCATGTCGAGGTTGGAGCCATTAGTGCAATAGTAGGCATACATCTCACCACCGGTCATGCCCAGCTCATCCATGACACCTGCGTGGAGTGCCTTGTAGAAGTGCTCGTGAGCCCGCTTCTGCACCTCAAAGCCCTCCGCATTCAAATAAGCGTGGCCCTTCATCATGCTTTGCGGGTCATCGAAATCCGTCAAGATGCATGCCCGGCAGCCTTCAGTAGGTTCAAAAACAGTGTTTAACAAACGAGTCAGACTGAACTCGGGAAACTCACGCTGAGCAGGATCAGTCAGTATTTCTTTTTCTAGGTAGGCTACAGAGGACATGATTCCAAATTAGGAGTGCATCGCTTGATCGCAAGGGGAAACTTTGAAGAAATCTAACTGTTTCCGGGCTGTGCTACACCGTGTCTTTATTAACGGCTTGATCTTTAGATGGTAACCATAGAGCTTGCTTCGGCTTCGCTAGCTCGACGCAGAGAGAATAAACGAGGCCTTGCTGAGATCAATTAGCCGTCACTTAACATGCACCTATTTTTTCACTCCATCAGGACAAGCTTCACCGCCACGCTTGCCGCAGCATTTCTCGTTGCCACTCAGAGTCTGCCCGCGCAGGAAGCTCCCAGTCCGTGGAAAACCACAGGGGCGGCGGGGGTTTCCCTGGCACAAGGCAACTCTGACACCCTGAGCTACACCCTCCACCTTCTCAGTGCCTACGAGCTTGATAACAGAGAAGCCAAACTCGGTGCGGACTGGCACTATGCAGAGAACAATGATGTCAAAAGCACGGACTCCTTCCGTGCCTTCGGTGAATACCGCTATCTGCTCAACGATCGTGCCTACCTCGGTGCCAACACGGCCTATCTTGTTGATGAAATTAGTGAGATTGACTTCCGGCTCGATCTCGGGGTGGTAGCCGGTTACTACCTCATCAAAGACAAAAAGCAAAAGCTCTCCCTGGAAACCGGTCCCGGCTACGTCTGGCTCGAGCAAGGTGGCATTACCGATGACTACATGACCATGCGTCTGGCATTGCGTTATGAGCGCCAGCTCGCCCAGCGCTCCAAGTTGTGGTTTTCCACCACATACACTCCCTCAGTAGAGGACTTCAGTGATTACCTGCTCACCACTGAGGCCGGCATTGACACGGCACTCAACGACCACTGGGC
>JBDQHQ010000161.1:0-4909 GCA_040264795.1 Akkermansiaceae bacterium
ACTTTTATGCCGACCTCTGCGCCCGCTACCCGCTCTACAGCATTGAAGATGGCCTCGATGAAAACGACTGGGATGGCTGGAAGCTCCTTACCGAGCGCCTCGGCAGCACGGTGCAGCTGGTGGGTGACGACCTCTTCGTCACCAACACCGCCCGTCTGACCCGCGGAATCGATGAGCGCGCCGCGAACAGCATTCTCATCAAGGTGAACCAGATCGGCACCTTGACCGAGACTCTCGATGCTATCGAGCTAGGTAAGGTCAATGGCTATAATTCTGTGATCTCACACCGCTCAGGGGAAACCGAGGATAGTACGATTGCTCACATCGCAGTTGCAACCAATGCGGGCCAAATCAAGACGGGTTCGATGAGCCGGTCCGACCGTATTGCCAAATACAATCAGCTGTTGCGTATCGAGGAAGCCCTTTGTGAAGAGGCGATCTATGGTTGCTAATCCATCATGATTTTCCAAATAACAAAGCCTCCGCACAACAGGGCGGGGGCTTTTTTGTGCCGCATCAACAGGCGCAAAGGCTCGTCCTAGAAACCAATCATCGCCACAATTTCATCTCGAGTATAAATACTGGGGTCCTCTGCGGCTGCATTGAGGTTTTCCTCGATAATGAGCTCTCCCAAGGTAAGGGATGGCTCTGTATAAATATCCTCAGCAGTAGCGGCAGTGGTTTGAGCGGGTTGATCCGTAGACCAGAGCTGTATTCCCAATATGATGAGCAAGCAGCTGCAGCTCACAGCAAGCAATCGTTTGGGTGTAAAAAGAGACTGTAGGCGAGTTGCCAAAGTAGGTTGAGCGAGGGCACGGGTCTCACGAATGATGTTGCGAGCAAAGAAATCGCTCGGTTCCTTTTTGGATGCATTGCCCAGTAGTTGCCAAACCGGATCATTTTTCTCCTGATCGGGGATTTCAGGCATGCTTTGCCGTGATCGAATATCGGATGGCTCCGGGGAATTGTCTAAATGATCATTCATCACTTACTTAAACATCTGAATTTGCAATGAGTTGCATCTTTTTTTGCGAAAAATCACACCCCTCGTTTACTTCCCCAAAGCTGGACATGGAGGCGATCACCGAAACGAAAGCCATGTTTGATGCAGATGTCGGCCAGCCATGAGCGTCGTTGCTTGAGTGTGTGGTTATTTGCTCCCTCGGGCATGAGGATTATACGATCCCGAGGTAGCTTGTAGTCAGCAATAAGTTGTTCTATTTCAGCGAGATCAACGGGGTCAGAAACGACAAATTTAAACCATGCCTTGGCAGACTTGGCAAAAAAATCCAGAGCCTCCGTCTTGATACGCAGATCGGCAGGGTTCGCTGAATTCTTTAACTTTGGAGAGACATTGTATTGGCTGACGTGTGCATCAAGCTCAGGGCTTGGTGCAAGCGTGCCATTGGTCTCAAGTTCAAAGCGGTAGCTTGTATCCCTGCTGGTCAGATCATTGACGACAGCCTGCCATTGCTCATCCTGGAGGAGTGGTTCGCCACCAGTCATAATGATATTCGAGCAGCCAAAACCGGCTATTTTTTCTGCGACTTCAGCAGTATCCATTTCGATCAGGTAATCCGCCTTGCTGTATTTTCGGTAGCCGGGCTCAGCGTCCTTCTCGTGCTTCCATGGGGTGTTTTCCCAATTCCAGGTGTAATCGGTATCACACCACTGGCAGTGGAGATTACACAATGATGCCCTTACAAAGACAGATGGAACGCCCATACTGATACCCTCACCCTGAATACTATGGAAGATTTCAGGCCCATTGTTTAGTTTGGCGAGTTTGATCGTTGTGGGTGCCATGGGGCGGGGGCGGTATGGTGCCGGGTGATAGAATTCAGTTACTTACGCCTGCAAAATAGATTCATTTTTGAACTGAACAAGTAATTTTGTGGTCGGTAGGCAGGTGCCTGTGCTAAGCAAATAACATGACGATTATTACACGGAGGGGTGATGACGGTTTGACCGACGTAATGTACGGGGGGCGTACTCCCAAGACGGATCCTGCTATCCTGGCATGTGGCGCTGTAGATGAGCTGAACTCCTGCCTGGGCATGGTTCGTGTTTCAGGAGTAACTGATGCAATTGTCGCAAACATCGACACGATTCAAGGGCAGTTGGTAACATTGATGGGATTGCTCTCCGTGCCCGCTGATAAGAAAGCCAAATATCTTGAAGATGGTTATCCCAATATCACACAAGTAGAGGTTGAATGGTTAGATGCAATCGGGGAGGCTATCGAAGTTAAAATGGATGGCTGGGCCAGGCCGGGGTCCTCCGGATCAGTGTCTGCGGCATGGATGGATATGGCGCGCAGTATTTGTAGACGTGCGGAGCTTTCTGTCTGGGCGCTGCGTGAGGATGCGCCCGTGGAGCTTTGCAAGTATCTCAACAGGCTCTCAGATATCCTCTGGCTTTGGGCACGGAAGCTTGAAGAAAATGCTTAATCTATGGGGCAGCATGCTGTGCAGACTAGCTGAGCGGGGGCGATGCAGGGTACTGGGTTTTAATTCACAGTAGGCTTCATTAAATAGAGCCCTTGGGTGACCTCGTAGGCGTCATCATGATCCATGGTCTTGAATTCATGACCCGCTCCCCATGAGTCGGTGAATATGATTTGCTGTTTGGCCTTATTGTAGCCAATGATCAAGCGCATGTGTCCACCATTGGCCTGAGGGTTGATTTTAGGTTCTTCCGGTTTTATTCCCAACTGCATGGACCAGAGCAGGGGAATTCCATCTTCAATGTTTTTGTAGATAAATTTATCATAGGATCGGCGAGAGATATCCTTGCCGACAAATTGATCATCCTCGAGTTCTACAAGTCTGCCCTCATGAGCCACTGCCAGGCAGACAAACCTTGTCTTGAATAAATAGTCGATTTTGCCCAACTGCTGGTTGATGTAGAGAGTATTTGTTCCCTTGCTGGGATCAGATTCTGCAAGTTGAGCCAGTTGGTGCATGTCGCATGCGATACCGTAATACTCAAACAGGCGTTGGGCTGAGGCTACCACACAATATCCTTTATTGCCTTGATCAACCATAGGTATGCCGGTGATGAATACGTTGCCATCACTCTCGCGGACATTTTGCGCCAGCTTTGATTTGCGAACCGTAGCTTGGGATCGTTCCTGCAGTGCTGCCTCGTAGATGCCCTTTGCATCCTTTCTTGCCAGCCTCATGCGCATGAATTCCTTTTTTTCAGGCTTTGTCGGATCACCGACATCATGATTGCAGAGCAAAACGGCTTTGCCCCTTGGCGATGACCAGACATAGCCATGTGTCATGACCCCCCTGGTTGCATGGCCTTGCCGCTTGCGTGGACGTGTATCAAGCTGCTTACTCAAGTGCTTGCCAATGGCCATGAAGCGTTTACTGAATTCCTCGTCACTGATTTGGCCCTGGTCACCACGGTTGAATACCGAGGCAGTTACACCCAGAAATTTTCCATCTTTAAAATCGATGATGAGTTCCTCTACAGAGACCTCACCATTAAGAATGGTCAGCTCAATTTCAACATTGGATGCAGGACGACGTTTGAAAATGGCGCGGTCTTTTTTCTTGGTGAGCCACTGAAAATAGGGATTTCGTTCATAATTACCTTTGGGGAAGTCCTTCTCAAGATCCTGAGGGGTTTTTTGGTAGGCTTCCGGAAGCATAATGATCGGGTCAAGATTGGCTTCGAGTTTGATCTGTTGAGCTTCAGTGGTTGGTATCAACGCGAGGATGAATACGGCGAGTATGACCAGAATACAGAAGTCAGGCTTATTTGAGGTCACAGAGTCAGAAGAGTACCTGGTGTAGCAATGGATCATCTCAAAAGTTTATCCTCTGGATATTATTTCTTGGAGAGGGAGGGAATGCCTCGTTTTAAAAGTTCCGCATCAACACGATCTGATAGTGTTGCGTCCAGATAAATGCTTTTTGGTGGGCCATCTGCGAATTCAATGGTGTGGAGTCCGTCAGCATCCGGGTGGCCAAATGCCTCGATCAGGGCGTCAATGTCGGGGATATTCTTGCCGTTGACTTTTGTGACGATGAAATTGCGCAGTTGTTCGTAGCCGGTGGTGGCAGGAGTTGGGATCGTAGCACTGAGAAATACGACATGGTTTCGCCCTTCCTCGTAATCCTCGGGGGATGACAACACATCAAGTAAATTGAGGGGTGCCTTGCTTTCCCAATCGTTACCAAATGCTTTGAGATAGGTAGCGGTAAGTTCCTGAAAGATGAGACCTCCCTTGACCAAATAGCGGGGTGCTTGGTCATAGGTGTAGTGAGCCACCAGACGTTCCCCCGGGCGATCCAGAACTGCGGTTTTGATAACTTCTTTTCCTCCCCTGAGAATTTTCAGAGTCGCTTCGTCACCTATTTTCAGAGAGCCACGAATCAAATGACTCCAATAGAGGCGGCCATAACGATTGTCTGTGTAGTAGCCACGCCGGCCAACGGCATTACCGTTAATCTCGATGATGACATCACCTTTTTCAAGCCCTGCACGTTCTGCTGCACTGCCTTTACGTATTTTGGTCACATAAAGGCCTCCGACATCATCAGAGAGTTTGAGCCAGTCTCTGAAGTTGGGGTCAACGGTGGAGGTGATGGCAATGCCCAGTGAGGGGAAACCGTGATATTGCCCATCAGCGGCGTCATCGATGAAAGCCCTGATGATCTCAGGGGGGATAATATCGATGATCTGATCCTTGGCATCATAGCTGGTCAGCAATCCCAGGAGTTTGCCCTGGTTGATCACAGGCACGGTGAAGCTATTGGATGCACTTTGCATGGAACCCTTGGCCTCATAGGTCAAAAAGAAGTGTCCCTGAGCAAAGCTGGATACAATATCCACACTTTGTATGATCGCATCAGTAATGATGGGCATGCCGCTGTCTTCAAGCTGCCAGACATCA
>JBDQHQ010000162.1:0-4870 GCA_040264795.1 Akkermansiaceae bacterium
GAACTGGGTTTCGTCGCGGCCCGCCTTCTCAATCCAGTAGACATTGTCGTCCTGGCTTTGATCGAGAAAGACCGAGACCGCGCCATGCGCCTCGCGCAGGCGGCGGGAAGCGTCCTGAAGTTCGGCACGATTGCCTTCGCCCTGCTCTTCAGAGGCGACCTCGTCAATCTGCTGCCACAGGCGACGCAGCGGCTCAGCAAGTTGATTGGGCACCATGGCAGGCTCGCGCACGCGAAATTCACGACTCCACTGGCCGAAGTTTGCCACTTCTCCGAGTTCGTGAAAAAAACGGTCTCCGGCGATCAGCGCCTCCTCGACTGCAGCCAGCAGCGATGCCTTACGGTAACTCTTGAGCAATCCCTTGCGGGTGCGCGGATGGTAGAGACGATGCAAATCGAAACGCAGGCCCGCCTGCGACACTCGCAGACCAAGCTGCACCGCGGCCACCTGTTCAATGGTGTGGGCCTCATCGAGAATCGCGAAGTCGTTGGAAAAAAGAAAGCCTTTGGATTGCTGGCCTTCAGCTCCAAAATCCTCGAGCTCGGTGTCAAGCAAAGCAAAGAAGAGCGTGTGATTGACCACCACCAACTTGGCCTCAGCCGCCGCCTTTCGCGCTTCCTGGAAGAAGCAGTTGCCCCGCGGCCCGCAGTGGCGGGCCGTGCACAAGTGTGCTTCCGAGCATACCTGCAGCCAGACCTTGGTCATGGGTTGAAATTCGAGATCACTGAGCGTGCCATCGCGCGTGCCTTCTGCCCATTTGCGAATTTGCTCGAGCTCATCGTTCTCTTGGGTGGTGAAGAGGTCGCCGGTTTGCTCCAGAGCGCGCTTGAGGCGTGCAGGGCACAGGTAGTTTTGCCGGCCCTTAAGAAGTACCGCCGGCAGCTCGTGGCCCAACAGCTTGCGCACAATGGGGATGTCCTTGCGCACCAATTGTTCCTGCAGATTGATGGTGTGCGTCGAGATCACCGCCTTGCGTCCGGTCTCAATGGCGAGGCGCGCTGCCGGCAATAAATAGGCCAGGGATTTGCCGACCCCGGTACCCGCCTCCGCCACCAAGGGTTGTCCATCCTGAATGGCCTCGGCCACCGCCACCGCCAGTTCCTGCTGCTCGGAGCGAAACTCGAAGTCCGGCGACTTGGCCAAAAGGCCAGAAGCGGAGAAAGCGTCGTGCACCTCATCCGGGAGCCCGGGAGCGCCGGTTGTGCCCTCGCCTTCAGTGAGTCCGATCATGGGCAAGCTTCGCTCGATCAACACTCAACAGTCAACAGCCATCGGGATCGCTTCGCTCTCGACACCCCTCCTGTCCAACGGCCATTCTCCGGGCCTCGCTTGTCCATGAATTTTCCTACGTCGCCTCCCGCCTGGCTGCAACAAACACCCCGTCACTGGCTACTCGTGTTGGGCGTGTCCGTGGCAGGCCTCGTGGCCACGCTCATCCTGCTGCCTTTTGAGCTGAGCTCCGTGCACCAACAATTGCTCGGCTTTCCCGACTCTCATGTCGTCACCGAACAGGCCCGACCCTGGATCATGGCAGGCATCTGTCTTTTGCCCGCACTGGGCGCGTGGCTCTACAGCCTTGGCGACATCCTCGACCGCTACATCACTCGCCGATTTCTCACCATGTTTGGCATCTGCATGGCTGGCCTCTACGTTGTGTGGCTGCTACTCGACCTATCAGACAATGTCGGCGAACTTACCAGTTCCGACAATGTGGTGGGGACCGCCCTGGTCTATTACTTCACACGACTGCCTGCGGTGCTGATGCTGCTTTTGCCCTACGCACTGATGCTCTCGCTGCTCGAGTCGCTGAGTCGACTCTCCTCCAACCGAGAAGTCATCGCCATCATCCAGGCCGGACGCAGCGTGCTGCGCCTTTGCGTACCGCTCATCATTGCAGGGGCGGTGTGCACGCTTCTCGCCCTCGGCATCAACTACCATTGGGCGCCGGTAGCCGAGGGCAGCCAGAATGAAATCCTTCAGCGGGCCACCGGCCAGCAGACCAAAAAGGCCTCCAAAGTGGTCTACCGCAACCTGCACACCGGCAGGCTGTGGATGGTCAACTCCTTCCCCCCCGACTACCAGAAAGGCAAGGCTTTGCTTGGCGTGGAGGTGACCACCACCGGGGAGGATGAAAAACTTGCCTCGCGGCTAACGGCAAAAAAAGCGAGCTGGGATCCCGATACCGGCGAGTGGACCTTCTACAAGGCTGTCATCTGCCGCTATGCCGACCGGGAACCGCCAGTCTATGAAATGCCAGAGGGCCCTCTGATCATTGGTGGTTGGGCCGAAACGCCTTGGCAGATCATCAAGCCCGGCCTCGAGGCCAAACACCTGGGCGTCCCGGGGCTCAATGCTTGGCTCAACACGCACGAAAAATTTCCTAACATCGCCGACCCGGAACCCTACCTGACCCATCGCCACTACCGCTTCGCCCTGCCCTTTGCCTGCATGATCACCGTATTGCTGGCAGCTCCCCTCGCCATCCAGTTCTCAAGACGCGCCTCCACGGGTGGCATCTTCTTGGCTATCGCTCTCTCCTGTCTGATGCTACTCATCAACACGATCATCCTGGCCCTTGGAGAGTCCGGCTACCTGCCGCCCATGCTTGCAGCCTGGCTGCCCAACATCATCTTTGGAGGCATCGGCTTTTACCTGTTGCAGCGGCGCGTCACCGGAAAACCGATTTACGCCAGCATCCGAAGCTGGTTCTCTCCTGCTTAGACCGAACTCATCCACACTCATGGCTCTCGCAGAATCTTGGCACGTCCGATCCCGCTCGCGCGAATGCGCGTCCACCCAGCGTCACTTCGAAGATGGTGAAGCCATCGTCACCGCTCTTTTCCCAGACCCCGAAAGCTCCGGCTATCTGCGTCTCGACTATTGCATCGACGCCTGGCAAGCACTTCCCTGCCGGTGGACTCGCCCGGAGTGATCCCCACCACGAGTTGCCACAGGCCGATGCCAGCATTGAGGACCTGCTGCGTGCAGACGTTCTTCCCTACACTGCACTTATGCCCGAACTCGACGCTATCATGGTTGCCCACGTCGAGTTTCCCCGCATCGACCCGAAACTGCCCGCCTCGCTTTCACCGCGCATCATCCGGGACTTCCTGCGCTGCCAACTCGGCTTCGACCATCACCTGGTGCTCACCGACGACCTCGACATGAGCGCGATCACCAAACGCTTCGGCCGTGGGGAGGATGCCAAACTCGCCATCCAGGCCGGCAATGACATCGCACTCATCTGCCATCAGACCGAAAGCGCGGAACTCGCCGCCAAGGCCATTGCCGAACTCCCGCACGCCACCATTGACGACGCCCTACAACGCATTGAGCACTTCCGGCGCAACAAACTCTACGGCCCACTATTGTGGAGCGACGCGCAGTGGCACAAGACCTGTGAAGCCATTGAGGCCATCAACAAGCAGCTGCCACATGAAGATGCCGGACCCACGCAGAGCCCGGTAGAAGACTACTGAAGAAGGTTGCGTAAATCGACCAACTCGGGCTTCTCGGTGAGTTGCTTGATTTCTTCGATGGCCTTGCGCACGTCATCAGCCTTTTGTTGGCTCAGGCGTTTAGGAAAATCCTTTTCCTCGTTCTCAAAGTAATCGATCGCGCGCTCCAACTTGGGGATCGCACGACGGGCGTGCGCACCATAACGCTTGAGCATGTTGCAGTATTGGGTCACGCGCTTCTCACTGCCATGAGGTTTTTGCTGCCAGACGTAGTCGGCGATCAACTCGATGCCTTCACTGACATGATTCTTGCTGTAGAGATCGAGGCCCGCATCCTGGATGGTTCCGTCAAACATGATACCGCTGGGTGATTTCTCAATGATGGCCTTGTGAATGGAGGGAAGAAGTGGCTTGAGTTCTTCGAAGGAGAGCTTGCGGTAGATGATGGCCAGATTGCCGCGGGTACGGCCGTCCTCGTTTAGCAAAGCGGCGCGAACCGCCGAGAGCAGTTGCGCGCGTTCCACCCCATCCAGGGAGCCACGAAGCAGTCCCTCTCGCCCACTGAAGACCGCATCGGCAAGATAGCGCTGCTCCATGCCACGTGGATCTTCTGCAGTCGGCCCTCTGGCCAGCATGTGCAGCAGTTGGGGTGCGGCGATCATTGCCGGCTCACCAATACGACCAAGCGCTTCGGCGGCCTTGACGCGCACCCACATGTCCTCATCTTTTAGGGCATCACGCAACATCGGGACGGCGGATGCGGCCTTGTCACCCATGTTCTTGAGCGCCTCACAGGCACCCAAACGCACATTGATATCGGGCGACTCAAGCATGTGCACGAATGTTTCCAGTGGAAGGTCCGCGTGCTTTCTGGAAATCGCCTCTCCGGCGCGTTCCCGCACGATGGGTGACCAGCCGCCGAGCAAATCAATCAGCATTTCGGCTGGCAACTCTTCGTAGGCTGCCGTGGGCTTCTCCCAATTGAAGGCCCGCCCGATGGCGGCGATTTCCTGCGCCTCTGCAGCACTCAAGGGCGGAATGCAGGCAGGCTTGCGGCCACACAGAAGAAGAGCCCTGCGCTCCATGCCGTAAGCAATGAGATACATGCCGGTGGCGTCCCAGTTTCCGTAGGCGTCGTTGCGCGGCTGAGCTGGCCCCTGGTGCGGAAAGCTCCAGTCCCAACTGCGGGCCAAATCAAAATACCAACTGCCGAATTCCTTCATCCATGCTCCGGCGGCGTGAGGCCCACTGCGCGAGACGCCGGGCATGGCCCAGGTGACATTGAAGTAGTTGCCGGTGTGCCCACAGTCTCGCTCACCGTAGTGTGCGGCGGTGCTCATCTTGGAGAAGAACTTGGTGCCCTGCTCGTCGCCAAGCTGATCGAAGAGCACCGTCACCATGCCGTTTTTGCC
>JBDQHQ010000163.1:0-4858 GCA_040264795.1 Akkermansiaceae bacterium
AGCGCACACCCCCGGACGTATCCGTGCACAACAAACGCTACCAGTTCAGGTAAACCAAACAAAAGCACTTCACTTCTCCACCTCACGCTGCACTCGGTTCAGATAGCTCCGGGCCTCGCGAGCCTCGTGCATCACCTTGGCGAAGTCATTGCCATGTCTTCCAGAGAGCTCAAGAATCAACCCTCCACTAAATCCACTATGCTCCAGCTCAGTGATGACTTGATACCAGTTCACGTTACCCTCACCCGGAGGCAGGTGCTCGTCACCGCCTCCGCGGTTGTCATTCACATGCAACATGCGCAGGTGACAGGAAAGCTTGTGCATGGCGAGTGGTAGATCACCGGCAAGATTGGCATGACCCGTATCCAGACAGGTCCCGATATTGCGCACTCTGGCCGCCCCCATGATATAAAGCATATCCTGGATTCTTCCAAACAGGAGGTGAGGCAGCATATTCTCAAGCAGCAGCGTCATACCCAGCTCCTCGCAGCGCCTCGCGACTTCATTGACACTGTCACAGGCACGCTCGAGATGGAAAAAGAACTCCTCTGCCGGCGGCCTCCCCTCCCTTTCTGGCCCTGGGTGCAAGACCATATACCTGACCCCGAGTTCTGCCGCAGCTTCCGATGCTGTGATTAGTTCCCTGACGGAGTTTCTTCGCTGCTCATCATTGAGTGAGGTGATATCAATATGATCTGCAAAAGGTGCGTGAAAAGAGAAAGGCTCGATACCCACCTCTCTGATCTTGTGGGCCGCCCTTTTCACTTTATCCCTGTCGTGATAATCGAGATGCGCCGGGTAGGAGCATACCTCGATAATACTAAATCCACCGTCACGAACCACCTCGAGAATATCGAGGATATCGGTTTGATAAAAGCAGCCGGTTGACATTCCTATCGGCCAATCACTCATAAGGTAATTCCTTTCTGTTGCTTACTAAGTTTTGCTCGCCATGGATCCAGACTGCATCCGTCAGCATTAAAACAAAATCCCTGCTCCTGGGTGGATGCGCAATTGAAGTCCACAGCCTCATCCAAGGAAGTGGCTGTCTGCCCGGCAAAAAGACGCGTGTAAAAATGGGCTCTCATCTCCTGAGAATAAATATCCCAATTAGAGTCCCAGCCATGCTCCGTGTCGCTAAAAATACCGGCAATCAACTGGCCGACCTGGCGGGCTCCAAGTCCCAGCCCCATCAAGCATCTGACGACCAAGCGCATACCAGAGGGTTTTAAAAGCAAGTCATAGGGGTGCTGCAGTATATAGGCAGCACAGGGGGGCAGCTGGGCAATCAGGGGCTCCGTATTCTGCTCTTCGCATGTGAGCTCAGTATCATAGTCCTCGTGAAACCACCACAAGTCCGAGGTAATGTAGTCATCAATCAAGGACTGCATACCATGGGATTGCTCGGGAATTCTCACGCAGGCACGGTGAGCCAGCTCTCTGGTCTTCTCTGCTGAATTTCTGATCTGCAAAGCCGTCCGGACATCCATTTCATGCATGGGAATCGTAAAGATAGGAGCCAACGGATGCTCCCCTTCCCGGGCATCCAGCAGTCCGGTTTTCCATGGCTTGAGATAGTTGGTAAACGGCATGCGGATCACCCTGGTCCACAAGGGGTCCCCATATTCGGAGATATCAATGGAGATCATCTCCCGAGCCCCGTGAATACCCTTGCCGACATGAATTGCCGTTAACTCCACGGGAATCTCACAACGCGGAGCAGCCATCATTTTGATCTGATGAGCAAGAAATTCAATGACCCTTGCAAGACCATGAAATGCTTTTTGCCCGGATCTCATGTGCTTTTCCAAATCCAGATCGTTGTCCGGAACCGGGCTACTTGGAGCCGGTTTGCGAGGGGCGAGAGACTCGAGGTCAGCCATGGCGGCGGCATGCTTATCCACTCTCCAGATAAAATGATGCCCTTGGCCGGTGAGCAGGTGCAGCGGGCGTATGCCGTATTTCAAGAGAACTTCCTCGATGACTGCGATTACCGGCTCTTGCAGGGCGAAGGATCTTTCCGGGTTGAGATAACATTCAGCAGGAGAATCAAAATTGACATACTCGATGTCGAGATGCACCAGCAAAGAGCTCTCGTCCATGAGCGAGCGATCAATATCCAGACCTTTCTCCATCAAAGCCGGCAAGGATGCGATGCCTTGCATCAGTTCGGATTGCACCCGGCAACCATCCGTGTGGGTCAGATAGACAGCCGTGGTATTGGAGTCATCGTCACCTCCGAGAAATTCCAAGAACCTCTTGTAAACTTCCGGATCCTGATAAATTTGATGATCCATAACTACTGAATATGACACGTTACAAGTGAATCATAACCACGAAATGATTTTACACTATGCATAATTTGACCTGTTCTCTGCATGGATTGTGGTCATGGAGACATAAATTGAGCTTCATTCGTGCTTTATCAGCCATTCTTGACCAATATCTGCATGGTTTATGACAATATGAACATAGTATTGGCCTGCATCCGGGCTAGACTAACTGCCCTACTCATTATCTCAAGCTGCCATGGCTAATCCACGCATCCTCATTGTCACACCTGAGATAAGCTATCTTCCCGAGGGGCTTGGCAATCTTGCCGATCACATGCATGCCAAGGCTGGCGGTCTTGCTGACGTATCCTCCTCCCTCGTAAAATCTCTCTATGAAGCGGGTGCTGATGTTCATGTCGCCCTGCCGAACTACCGGCGCCTGTTTCATATCGAGCCCTGCCAGTTGCTGGATATGGAATTACGTCATTACCACAGTAAACTTCCGAGTGATCGTATTCATCTGGCTGAGGATCGTGTGTTTTATTACCGGGATCAGGTCTACAGTCCCTACCGTGACGATAACATACGCTGCTCTCTGGTCTTCCAGCGTGAAGTCATCAACAACATCATCCCTCATGTGCGCCCCGATATCGTCCACTGTAATGACTGGATGACAGGCCTCATACCAGCGATGACCAGGCGCATTGGCATCACCTCTCTGTTCACGCTGCACAATATCCACTCGGTAAACATCCTGCTTGAGCAAATCGAGGAGACGGGCATCGACACCTCGGAATTCTGGCATCATCTCTACTATCAATATCCGCCTGCCAACTACGAGGAGTGCCGCTCATCCAACCCTGCAGACATGCTGGTGAGTGGCATTTTTGCCGCTCACTGGGTCAACACGGTCAGCCCTGGTTTTCTTGATGAAATCATTGAAGGTCAGCACGACAACATACCTGCAAATGTCCGTGATGAATTGAGCAGTAAACAAGCCCACGGATTTGCCACCGGAATTCTCAATGCACCTGATCCCTCCTATGACCCGTCCTCGGACAAGGCACTCGCCTGCACCTACCCAGTGGACACCTTCAGGACGGGCAAAGCCATCAACAAACTTCACTTCCAGAGGGAGATGGGACTTGAACCCAAAAAGGATGTCCCGCTCTTTTTCTGGCCCTCACGCCTTGATCCCGTGCAAAAAGGCCCGGAAATCCTGTCTGACATTCTTGCAAATCTCATCCACAAGCACGGCCCGGGTGCCATACAGTTTGCCTTTGTCGCTGATGGCCCGCACGCGATCCATATCCGGGAAATTATTTCCATGGAGGGCCTGGATGGCTCGGTCAGCATCCGGCCTTTTGATGAAAATCTCTCACGCCTCGGCTTTGCGGCATCAGACTTCATGCTGATGCCCTCTAAGTTTGAACCCTGCGGACTCACTCAGATGATCGCCCTCAAATACGGCAGTCTTCCCATTGTTCACAAAACGGGCGGGCTGAAGGACACCGTCGAGCACCTCGACATGGTCAACTCGACAGGAAACGGCTTTGTCTTTGAAGACTATGATTCCAATGCCCTTGACTGGGCGATTCAATGCGCCATGGACTTTTATCAAATACCCCCGGCGATCAAGCATGCGGAGATAGATCGCGTGATGCGTGAGGCTACCACCAGATTCACCCACCAGCAGACAGCGAATAACTATATCAATCTTTACGAGGAAATGCTGGGCAAGACCTTATACTTCAAGCAAAAGCCTGACTAATCATCAAGCCAGCTCACGTCCTCCACGTTGAAGGTGGGATGAGTAGAGGACATCAGCGGCGGGGCATCAGCAGCGGATCGCCATAACCTGGCATCATCTCGCCTGCATGGCATCGGCTACAGATCAAGGCCCGTAGTAAGGAACCTCATATTCCGGGTTCAGCTTGACATAATGAGCATTGAGGAAAGCGACGATATCAATCATCTGGCTCACAGTCATCTGGCTGTTCACCACGGGCATTGGTGTGGTCGTACCCTCCCAATCTTTGGAGATGACGTGCTTGGGATTGATCACGGATGTCACCAGTTCACCGTAGGTTTTGACGCGATAAACCTCACCGCCCAGATGAGGGGCTTTCACAAGCTTCTGAACTTCCGGAAGCACCTCGCCAGCGACAGTGTGGCAGTTGTGGCAATTCAACTCAATGAAGGCCTGCTTGCCTTTATCAGCATCCCCTTCTGGCAAAACAAAGCCCCTTGCCATTTTCTTCTCTTCATTTCCGCAAGCGGCAAGCATTACCACTAAACATGCTATCCCGATTTGGTTTAATATTTGTCTGTTTGTTTTCATAGCTTGAATGGGAATGGTTCCTAATCCCAGCTGCAGCATACACTAAATATTGTCACATACTCATCACTAATTGTCATTTTCTGCCCGTATATTGTTCTCCCCTTTTCATCAACCCACAATGCGCCACACCAGTTTCTTCTTGATGTGCCATGGCTAACTGCTAGATTGATCAGTGCTACATGTCAGATTGAAACAACGCCATTTTGATCTACCCGCCCCCTTGCCAGCGTGAGCACCAATACAC
>JBDQHQ010000164.1:0-4788 GCA_040264795.1 Akkermansiaceae bacterium
CTGTGTGTGTGTGTGTGTGTGTGTGTGTGTGTGTGTGTGTTCTGTTTGTCTATATCTCGCTGTTGCGTGTTGCTGGGCAGTGTTGCTGAGGGCTGTGTGCGTAAAGCTGAGCTGCCCGCGTTGATTGTGCCGATGAAGAAATGACAAGATTCTTAGCTGTGGCGAGGTGATATAGTCTAATGGGGGTGGGCTTGTTGATCCATTATGTTGCTTGCCTTGTGCTCTCACTTGGGGCATTGATTGGCGCATATGTTTGAGGTCAGGGACAAGCCGGAAATGGTGGAGCGGGCGCTGCTGATCCGGATCTATTCGGATAAGCGTGAGGAGGAGGAGGCTATTTCCCTATTAGAGGAATTGGGTGAACTGGTGAAGACGCTTGGTATCGGGGTGATAGAATCCTGTTTGGTTCACACCCGCTCCCTGCATAAGAAGTTTTTGTGCGGTACAGGTAAGGCTCAAGAGATGGTAGATCTCGCTAAGGCTCACGAGTGTGATTGCATCGTTTTTGATAATATGTTCCTTCCCTCCCAGCAAAGAAACTGGGAAGAGCTTGCAGATACTTGTGTAATCGACCGCGAGGAGGTGATTTTAGATATATTCTCTCAGCGGGCTCAAACTCGTGAGGCAAGGTTACAGGTTGATCTCGCCAAAATGCAGTATTCATTACCAAGGCTCACTCGGATGTGGGGTCACCTGGACCGTGAGGGTGGTGGCGGCGGTGATGGCGGTGGCAGCGGTGGCGGGAAAGGGGGCGGTGGCGCCTCCCGTGGAATGGGTGAGCAGCAGGTCGAGGTGGACCGGCGCCTAGCCAGGACTCGCATTGACCAATGTAAACGTGAGTTGGCAGAAGTCAGAAAGCAGCGCGGCACCCGCCGTAAGGAGCGTGAGAAACAGGGGGTCCCATGCGCGGCAATCGCTGGATACACCAATGCAGGTAAATCAACTCTGTTAAACTGCCTGTCAGGATCTGATATAATGGCCAAGGATATGCTGTTTGCCACTCTCGATACCACCACCAGGGCGATCGAACTCCCAGATGGACAGCCCTTATTATTAACGGATACGGTTGGTTTTGTCAGAAATTTACCACACCGCCTTGTGGAAGCATTCAAAGCAACCCTAGAAGAGTCCGTATTGGCAGATTTCATTATCCACGTGCTTGATGCATCTTCAGCCGAGGTGGAGAAATATTACGAGACGACGATGGAGGTTCTTGATGAGTTGGGGGCAGGGGACAAGCCGGTCATCACCGTTCTCAATAAAATCGATGTGCTCAATGACCCCGTGAAGCTAGCCGGACTTGAGGTCTCATTCCCTAATACCATCTCGGTGAGTGCCATCACAGGTAAGGGTTGTGATGAGCTATTACTCAAATGCAGTGAGATGCTGGCCGACCGAGTATCTACGCAAACTTATCGGATTCCACAAAGCCGGGGTGATTTATCAGGCTTGCTGCACCGTGACGCTAAAGTTTTGGAAACGGAATATGATGGTAATGATATGATCGTTAAAGCGGTCGTTCCAGCTAGTATTGCCGGTAAGTTAGCAAGTTACAAAGCATCGTGTGACTAACTGTACCCTGGGATGAAAGGGGTGAAAAGATATAAGTTGTTATTGTTAAGTATGTTATGATTGTTTTTATAGGGGTATCGTTCTGTTTCCTGGTAGCTTGCTCGGTAGTGCTTGCCGAATCTGCTAATCCAGTCAAAAATTCACAAAACACTGACGATGAATATGTTGTAGTCATTAATTCAGGTACAGGCACAGCTGGGCAGGCCGCTGAAGTAGCTACTAATGAGAGTAAACAATCAACAGAAGCGCCGACAGAGACGATCAATATTGCCATTCCTGAGACGGGCGCTGAGGCGGTGAGACTGCAGATTTTCCTAGATCAAAAGCACTTCGGTCCCGGCTTCATTGATGGTAAGGTGGGTATGTTTACCCAGTTGGCTATTGAAAATTACAACACAAGCTTGGGTCGGGATATCACCGACCGTCGAGTAATCGCTGAGTCGATCAGGGAGGTTCCCGAGCTTTACGCGTCAGCTATCATTCCTAGCTTTGTCGGTGATTTTGTGGATCCGAGCCTACCCCAGGAAAAACCGCTACAGGCTGAGAAAACATTCATGCCCTATCGAAGTGTGGCCGAGTTTATGGCTGAGCGCTATCACACCTCAGAGGATTTACTCGTAGAGCTCAATGGCATGGAGGCTGTTTGGCGTGCCAAGCCAAGAGATGTGTTACGGGTTCCTAATATTGAACCCTTTAAAATTGAACAGCTAACGCGCGGAAGAAGTCATAAATCCGACGAAAACCTCAGTGCTAGGCATGTGGTCATTGATACCACCATCAGGCAGGTCTACATCTACCAGCTCGTGCTGCCTAAAGTCGAAGGAGGGCAATCAGCACCAGAAAAAGAAAATACCCAAGCCGCAAGCCAAGCGATCAAAGTAAAAGCTGCCAAACCTGAAATGGTGGCGAGCTTTCCGATTACCCCAGGCCAAATCCAATTCATCCCCAAGGGTTTCTGGAATCTCAAAAACTGTGTGGAGCTGCCAGAATGGCGCTACGACAAGCTGCTATTAGAAACCGGAGTACGCGGCAGCGAATACCTGACCATCCCTCCAGGCCCCAACAACCCTGTAGGAGTCATTTGGAACGGCTTAACCAAATCCGGCATCGGCATCCACGGCACCAATCACCCGAGAACGATCGGCCGAACACGGAGCTCCGGCTGCATCCGTCTGTCAAATTGGGACGCTGCCAAACTACCCGAACTCGTCAGGCCAGGCGCCGTCGTGATGGTGAAGTAGTGATTTTACTGTCTGAACCAGCTCAACACATGCCCTGGTGGGGTGACGAAAACCCGACATCCAGGGTGTTTTTGGAGGTGATGTCTTAAAAAGTTGGCTTCAGTTGTGTGCAAAGCTTTACAAGTCCATCAAAGTCAGCATAAATCCTACAAATTTAGCAACACCCGATGCCCAAAGACGAAAGTATCAAAAAAATTCTGGTGATCGGCTCAGGCCCGATCGTGATCGGACAAGGATGTGAGTTCGACTACTCTGGAGTGCAAGCTTGTAAAGCTTTGCGCGAGGAGGGTTATGAAGTCATTCTAGTAAACTCAAATCCGGCAACGATTATGACGGATCCGGAGTTTGCTCCAAAAACGTTCATTGAGCCCATTACTCCAGAAATCGTAGAGAAGATCATCATCAGAGAAAAGCCTGATGCCCTACTGCCAACCTTGGGTGGTCAAACCGCACTCAATACATCCATGGAGCTTTTCAAGTCCGGTGTGTTAGATCGGCATAATGTAAAAATGATTGGCGCCAATGCTGACGCGATCGACAAAGGTGAGGATCGTTTGCGCTTCAAAGAGGCAATGCTAAAGATTGGCCTCGACCTGCCTCAAAGTGGCGTGGCACATACCATGGAAGAAGCTAGGGCGATCTGCGCTGAGATTGGATCATTTCCAATGATCATTCGCCCGGCTTTCACACTAGGTGGTGCTGGTGGTGGTATTGCATACAACAAAGAAGAATTTGAAACCATCGTCAACCGAGGTATCGACCTATCACCTGTAGATGAGGTGTTGGTTGAAGAGAGTCTGTTAGGCTGGAAAGAGTATGAAATGGAAGTCATGCGTGACTGCGCTGACAACTGTGTTGTGATCTGCTCGATAGAAAACTTAGACCCTATGGGTGTGCACACCGGAGACTCCATCACGGTAGCTCCAGCACAGACACTCACTGACCGTGAATACCAAATCATGCGTGATGCGTCATTTGCATGCATCAGAGAAATTGGTGTTGAGACAGGGGGATCTAACATTCAATTCTCCGTCGATCCAAAAACGGGACGCTGCATTGTTATCGAGATGAACCCTCGGGTGTCGCGATCATCAGCACTGGCATCGAAAGCAACCGGATACCCGATCGCAAAAATTGCAGCTAAGCTCGCTGTAGGATACACCCTCGATGAGCTTCCCAATGATATCACCCGGGAAACTCCAGCGTCATTTGAGCCAACTATTGATTACGTTGTCACCAAGCTACCGAGATTCACTTTTGAAAAATTCCCAACCGCAGACCCTGTTCTAACGACACAGATGAAGGCTGTGGGAGAAGCGATGGCGATTGGCCGAACCTTCAAGGAGTCTATGCAAAAAGCTCTGCGCTCTCTGGAGACCGGCCGCTTTGGGTTTGGTTTTGATGGTAAGGGTGAAGAGAACCCTACCCACGAAGAGGTTGAGCGCATGCTACACGTGCCAAACGCAGAGCGTATCTTCTGGCTACAAACCGCCTTTGAACAAGACTGGACTGTCGAGGAGGTTTTTGAAGCAACTTCAATTGACCTATGGTTCTTGGAGCACCTTAAAATT
The DNA here is from genome assembly GCA_040264795.1 of Akkermansiaceae bacterium. Classification (GTDB taxonomy): domain Bacteria; phylum Verrucomicrobiota; class Verrucomicrobiia; order Verrucomicrobiales; family Akkermansiaceae; genus Oceaniferula. Next base: position 4,385 of record JBDQHQ010000164.1, read on the forward strand.
ATCGTTGATGAGGGTAGGAACTTGGCAACGATGGATCTACGTAAGGCGAAGCGGCTCGGTTTCTCCGATCATCAGATAGCTCATGCGAGGGGTGTATCCCAGGATGAGGTGCGTGCAGAACGGAAAGAAGCCGGTGTCATTCCAACCTATCGTTTGGTTGATACCTGCGCTGCAGAATTTGAAGCTCATACACCTTATTATTACTCCACCTACGGTGATGAGAATGAGGCCAAGGAGACGGATGGTAAGAAGATTGTGATTCTTGGTGGTGGTCCTAACAGGATTGGTCAAGGCATTGAGTTTGACTACTGTTGTGTACACGCAGCCTTTGCCCTCAAGGAACTCGATTATGAGACTGTGATGGTGAACTCGAATCCTGAAACGGTATCTACAGACTACGACAC